>JBDHCH010000001.1:0-67949 GCA_039592115.1 Gemmatimonadota bacterium
TCCTGAAGAGCCCGTCGAGCTGCTCGTCAGAGGCCCCTTGGACCTCGTTCCTGAGGGTTCCGGGGCGGAAAAGTAGCCAGTCCCTGAACTCGCCCACCGTGTAGGAACCACCGGCGAAGGTCGCCAGGGCCCGGGATGCGGCCCGGCCGGTGATCTCCATGTCGGGGGTTTCCGCCAGGGTTCTGGCGGTTTCGAACAACTCCGCGTCCACTTCGAGCCCGGCTGATTCCATGATTCCAGCCACGAAGGTTGACTCTGCCTCCGCAACCCGACGGTTCTGAAGCTGAGCCCTGAACTGGACCCGGCCTTCCTCCAGGGTGGGGATCACGCGCTCGTCCACCCGGATGAGGTGGAGCCCGAAATCGGTTTCCACCACAGGGCTTATCCCGCCGACATCCAGAGAGAAGGCGGCCTCCTCGAAAGGAGGCACCATTTCACCGCGTCCGAAAGAACCCAGATCCCCTCCGTTCGCGCCGCTCCCGGTATCCTCGCTGTATTCCCCGGCGAGGGCCCCGAAGTCCTCTCCGGCAAGCAGGCGTTCCCTGAGGGAGGCTGCCAGGTCCCGAACACTGTCGGACTTGGCGGGAGAGGCCCCCTCGGGGATCCGGAGGAGGATGTGCCGCGCCCGAACACGGGCTCCGGGCGCCTCACGGTCGAAGGCCTCCCTGAGCTCCTCTTCAGAGATGGCCGTGTCCACCTGGACCACCTGGTCCCGAAGGAGGAGCACCAACTCCTGGTTCTGGTTCTGCTCCACCAATGAGCTCACATCCAGGGCCTCCAGGGTCGTGTCCTCCGCTGCCACCCTGGCCAGCAGGAAGTAGTCCACCCAGAGGTTTGCCAGCGCCTCAACCACCTGTGTCTGGTTCGGTAGGTTGGATTGGGGAGCCAGAATCTCCGCCGCTTCCTGGGCGGTGAATTCCACCCCCGCTGCCCGGGCGAGTGCGTCTGGGGAAGAAGGCCCGCCAGCCCCTTCACAGGCGCCAAGGACGACGGCGAAAGCCGGCACGAGAACCTTTCGAACGTTCTTCAACACATGTCTCCTTACATCCGTGTACCTTCGGTTCACCACCTAATCCCTTTGATCCGGGAGGAGGCAGTCACCGTTGGCTCCCTCCCAGGGTCGTCGATCCGGATTCCCGGCTTCAGCCCTGGGCCGTTGCTCTCATCAGTACCAAGAAAGCCTCCTTCAGCGTAGAGGCCAAGGGCACCGGCCCTACCTGCCGGAGGAGAAGGGACAGGGGATCCACCCGCTTCACTACCACCTCGACCTGTCGGTCCTGGAACGGTCGATCCAGGTGGGTCAACGGAGGCACGACTCCGTCCCGAAAGTTGACCCGACCCTCCCGACCCTTCAGAAGGATCCGCTCCACGCCCAGATCCCTGCCCAACAGCCGGAGGACCGTCCCATGAAGCAGGGTTTCGGTTTCCTTCGGGAGAGAGCCGTATCGATCGGCCAACTCCCGACGGAGCTCCTCCACCGCTTCCGGACTCTCCACCTTTGAAAGCCGGCGGTACAGGTGTAGCTTTTGGCCGGCGTCAGAAATGTAGGAATCCGGAAGGAAAGCGGAAGCCGAGAGGGACACATCCGGCTCCGGGAACCGGGCTTCGGCCCCCCTTCTTTGCAGCTTCTCGACGGTCTTCTCCAGGAGCCGAAGGTACGTATCCAACCCAACGGCGTGGGCGAATCCGGACTGGTCCGCTCCCAGGAGGTTTCCGGCACCCCTCAGCTCGAGGTCTTTCAAGGCCACCGAGTACCCACTGCCCAGGTCAGTGTAGTGTTCGAGTACTCGGAGGCGGCGTTCAGCATCTTCCGTAACACCCTCTGGGATAACAAGATAGCAGTACGCGCGTCGATCTGATCGGCCCACTCGTCCCCGGATCTGGTACAGCTGGGACAAGCCGAACCGATGTGCCCCGTCCACGATGAGGGTGTTGGCGTTCGGGACGTCCAGGCCGTTTTCGATGATGGAGGTGCAAACGAGGATTTCCACCTCCCCCTCCACGAAGGCTCTCATCGCCTCGTCCAGCGTCTTTGCCGGCATTTGGCCGTGGGCTACCGCCACCGAGGCGTCCGGCTCCAGGCGCCGAATCCGGGCCGCAGCGGTCTGAATGGTCTCGACCCGGTTGTGGACCAGGAAGACCTGCCCACCGCGGTCCAGCTCCCGGTGAACCGCCTCCCCGAGGATCTGGTCGGACCAGGTGAGCACATTCGTGATGATCGGCATCCGGTCCCGGGGGGGGGTCTGGATGAGGGAGAGGTCCCTGACTCCCGAGAGGGAGAGGTAGAGGGTCCGAGGGATCGGTGTGGCTGTGAGCGTGAGCACGTCCACCGAGGCTCGGAGGCGTTTCAACCGTTCCTTGTGCCTCACGCCGAATCGCTGCTCCTCGTCGACCACCAGTAGGCCGAGATTCCTGAATACGACGTCTTTGGAGAGAAGGCGGTGGGTCCCGATAACGATGTCCACCTGTCCTCGGGCCAGGTCCAGGAGGAGCTGCTTCTGCGCACGAGGGGTCCGGAAGCGGGAGAGCGCCCCGACCCGCACCGGATAGTCGGCCAGCCGCTCCTCGAATGTGCGACGGTGCTGTTCGACCAGGATTGTGGTGGGGGCCAGCACCGCCACCTGCCTTCCGTCCTGGACGGCCTTGAAGGCGGCCCGCACACCCACCTCCGTCTTCCCGTACCCCACGTCCCCGCAGATCAACCGGTCCATAGGCCTGGGGCCTTCCATGTCCCCTTTGACCTCTTTGGAGACTTTCCTCTGGTCCGGTGTGTCCTCGTAGAGGAAGGAGGACTCCATTTCCCTCTGCCATCGGGTGTCAGGGGAGAAGGCGAACCCCTGGGCGGTTTCCCGCCTCGCATAAAGCTCCAACAACTCGGAGGTCATCGCCTCGATGGCATCCTCGGTCCGACGCTTGAGGGTCTTCCATTTCTTGCCCCCGATGCGGTGTACCTTCGGCGGGGACGCGTCGTCGGTCTCCCCGATCCACCGCTCGATCAGATCCACCTTGTAGACCGGGAGGCGCAGGACCTCTCCTCCGGCGTACTCGATCGCCAGGGCTTCGATCTCTTCGCCACCCACCGCCAGGTGCTCCAACCCCCGAAACACTCCGATCCCGTGATCCATGTGGACCACGTACTCTCCCGGCGAGAGCTGCGCGAGACTCTCCAGGGAGGCGGCCCCACGGAATTGACGCCTCCTCTTGAGCCTCCTGGACCTCCGGAAGATCTCGTGATCCGTGAGAACTCGAAGCGGCGGATCGGAACAGTTCAACAGGAAGCCCCCGGCCAGCGCACCGATCCCTACCGAGGTCCCCGGGGGCACCCCCTTCTCTTCGAGGATCTCTTCGAGGCGCTGGACTTGACCGTCGTTGTCGCACAGGATCAGCGTTTCCTGGCCCCGGGCGGCTCCCTCCACAAGGAATGCCCTGAGGCGGTCCATATCCCGTTCGAACGGTGGCGGAGGCTCCGTCTCCAGGTCCCGTTCCCCAGATGGCGCTTCCGTGACTCGGAGACGTGGGAAGGCCGACAGCTGGGCCATCGCTTGCTCTGGAGAGAGGAAGAGGCTCTCGATGGCTTCGGGTACGTGTCCCTGTTTCAGGACCTCCCCACGGATGTCTCTGGCGTGATTCCAGGTCCGGCTCAGCTCCTCCGGCCAATCCTGAATGCCCAACTCGACCAGGATTCCCTGCGACGGGAGGAGTTCGAGGAGTGATCTTCTGACCTCCGGCCCGCCCTCCTCATCCCTGAAGTCGATAGGAAGGATGTGGACGGTCTCCAGGGTCCGGACCGACCGCTGGTCGAGGAGGTCGAAGGATCGAATGGAGGTGATCTCATCGCCCCAGAACTCGACCCTGCACGGTTCGGGAGAGCCGAAGGAGAAGAGATCGATAAGTCCCCCCCGAACGGCGAACTGACCTACCTCCTCCACCAGAGGGGTTTGCTCGAACCCCCGGGCCTCCAACGCCGACACCAACTCGCCGAAGCCGAACTCCTCCCCGACGGAGATGGACAAGCGGAGCTCGGCCAGGGAAGAGGGTACCGGTGCCCGCTCCTGAAGGGCCCTGAGGGTTGTCACCAGGAGGCGCGTCCTCCCGCTGAAGATCGCTTCCAGCGCCTCCACTCTCAGAGCGCCGACCTCCAGGTGGGGCTCCGAAGACTCGTATGGGAGGCCTTCTCGTTGGGGGAACAGGTAGGACCCGGAGGCACCCAGGAGCGTTTCCATGTCCGTTTCGACTGAGGCGGCGTCCCGGGGAGAGGCACACACCAGGACCAGCACCTGGTTCTCCGCACTTCTATGGAGGGTGGCCAGGGCAGCCAGGCCGCTGGATCCTACCGCGCCGCCCAATACCCGGATTTCCCCTGGACCGGGGAGACTCCCCCGGAGGGCCTGGACGGTACCGGACGACTCGAAGGCCTCGAGGACCCGGTTGGGGGAGGGGCTCATCCCCAGTCGAGCCTGGTTCGGTAGGAGGGGTCGGTCAATCTGGACATGAGGAGGAAGATAGCCACTTTCGGGCTCCGGCCGAAAACGATCTGAGGCCGGGCCCACGATGATGATGCCTCGGACTCAATTCCCTGTTCTCCATGGCGGGGCACCTCCGGGTCCCGGTGACTGGTGGGTCTCCGGAACCGTGTCCTCCCTGGACCGCCAGGGATGTCCCCCATTTAGGACGGAACCGGGGTCGCCCGGTGGGGAAAACGTTGTGTTTCAGTGAGTTAGCGGGAGGCGGAGTGTGGCATGCCTTCTGCAATTCCCTGTGGGTGGAAGGATGTGCTCGAAAGGAGGAGTCCCATGAGGGCTCGACGACTACTGAACGTCTTGGCATTGCTGGTAGGCCCTGGTCTGGCGGGAGTCGGTGCCGTCGCCGGCGCGCAGGAATACGAAGAGTATCCCCTGGAGGCCCGGGTCTGGATGGATCGGGGTCATGAGCCGGTGCTGCAGCGTGGGGAGGCGGTGCGGCTGTATTACAGGGTCTCGGAGAGTGCATTCGTCGCGATATTCCACATCGACACCAACGGGACTACCCGGTTGGTGTTTCCGAACTCCCCCCAGGAGAACCACTTCGCGAGGGGGGGGCGGGATTACCGGGTGCTCTTTCCGGGTTCTTCCTACTGGTACGTGGGAGACGATCCGGGAATGGGGTACTTCTTCATCGTTGCCTCGCCCGAGCCCTTCAGCTTTGCGGACCTGAGGTACTCCCACTACGACGGGGGTTGGGACCTGGGATTCGTAGGGCGCCAGGTCTACAGCGATCCGTACCTGGCAATGGATGACTATGTGGCTGCGTTGATCCCGGATTGGGAGTACATCCCGTATGGCCTGGACTTCACCTCCTACCATGTGGAGCAGCGCTTCGACTACCCACGATTCATGTGCTACGACTGTCACGGATTCCGGCCATACTACTCATGGAACCCCTATCATTACGCATGCACCAGCTTCAGAGTGGTGATCTACAATGATCCCTACTACTACCCGGTGACCCGGTATCGCGGCACTCGCGTAGTGTACGTCCAACCGCGCAGGGGAATCGCCCACTTCGGTTTCAAAGAACGGGCCGTTGGAGAGCCATGGACCCCTCAGGTGGTGGTCCGAAACACTCCTCCAGTTCGCCAACCGGGTGTGGCTGGGACGGCAACCCGACGGGCTCAGCCCAGGGCCGGCGCCGCCTCGAACGGCGTCGGGTCGGTGTCTCCAAACCGATCCGGCGGCAACGCCCCGGGCGCTGCGGTTCCGGGAGTGGAGCGGGGCGCCGTGAGGCGCTCCGGAGGCTCGGGAGCCGGGCAACCGGCCGCTCGGCCTTCGACCGTAGGGACGAACGGAAGGTCCAATGTCACCCCGGGAGTACAGGGCGCCAATCCAGGGAGGACAGGAATCACCAGGCCCGACGATCCTGGCCGGCCTGTTGTGACCCCCCCCCGTTCGACTGGCACCCGACAGCCTTCTACCACTCGTACGACTGGAGGCTCCAGGACTGCTACCCCCCAGGCGACCCAACCGAATTCGCGCACTTCGGGGTCCAGACCCTCCGCTCGGGTGAGCCGGAGCAGCGGAGGTACCGGTGCTGCGGCCTCTAACCGCGGTGGGGGCGCGGCGACCACCACCCGGCCGACTGTCCGAAGTGGTGGTTCGAATCCGGCCCCGAAAGCTTCCTCCCGGAGTGGTGGGTCCGCGGCCTCTTCTCGCCCCACGGTCAGGAGTGGAGGATCCAGGTCCACACCCCCTGCGGCCCGAAGCGGCGGATCCAGCGCGGCCACCCGGCCAACCGTGAGGAGCAGCGGGGCCACGAGGAATCCGCCGAAACCGACGGCTCGAAGCGGAGGGTCCAGCGGTTCCTCCAGGCCGGCCGTGAGGAGTGGAGGCTCCAGCGGCGCCTCTCGGTCATCCGCCGGTGCCAGCCGATCCGGAGGAGCTCGAAAGGCCCCAGCAGCGAGGACCGTCAGACCCCCAGCGCGGAAGAAGAAGTCTGGAGGAGGGGGTCTTCTCTGACCTACCGATCAGACATTTCCCCATCGAGGAATGAGGGTGCCAGGAGTGTCCGGCGGGGTGATCCCGCCGGACCTCTTTTCTATTTGGGCTTTGCTCCGATGGGCACCGATTCGCCCCTCCCCCTCCCCCGATGGGATGCCAGTCGATTGATCCCATTTTGGCCCCCGGTTATCTTGAAAAGCTAATTGTCCCAATGATTTCCATGAAAGCGGTTCTGTCCACGTGCGCACTGATCACATACGGAATTTCTCCATCATCGCCCATATCGACCATGGGAAATCCACTCTGGCCGATCGCCTTCTGGAGCATACGGGGACCCTCCAGGGGCGGGAGATGCGGGAACAGGTGCTGGACACGAACGAGTTGGAACGGGAGCGGGGGATCACCATCAAGCTCCACGCGGTTCGCATGGATTATGAGGCCAATGATGGGGACCGCTATGAGTTGAATCTCATCGACACTCCAGGGCACGTGGACTTCACATATGAGGTTTCGAGATCTCTGGCCGCCTGTGAAGGAGCTATCCTGGTCGTGGATGCGAGTCAGGGGATCGAGGCGCAAACCCTGTCAAACCTGTTCCTGGCGTTGGATGCTGACCTGGAGATCATCCCGGTTCTGAACAAGATCGACCTACCAGGTGCTGAGCCCGAACGGCGGCGGGAAGAACTCTCCGACCTCCTGGGGGTGGATCCCGGGTCGGTCCTCCTTGCGAGCGCGAAGGAGGGTGCTGGGATCGAAGGGGTCCTGGAGGCCGTCGTCTCCCGGATCCCACCGCCGACGGGTGACCCGAATGCGCCTCTGAGGGCCCTCATCTTCGATTCCTATTACGACCAGTACCTCGGTGCGGTCCCCAGTATTCGTGTGGTGGATGGCACGCTCAGGCCTGGGACGACCATCGCGTTCGGAAATGCGAAAGCCCGATACGAGGTGGACGAGACCGGGTACCTGCGTCTCGGGAGGGTCTCGCAGCCGACCTTGGGCCCTGGCCAGGTGGGCTACCTCGTGGCGGGAATCAAGGAGGTTTCCCACACGAGAGTGGGGGACACGATCCTGGATGCTCAGGATCCTGCCTCCGAGCTTCTCCCGGGCTACCAGGAGGCCCGATCAATGGTCTTCGCCGGGCTTTATCCCTCCGACGCGGACGATTACGAAGACCTGAGGGATGCTCTGGACAGGTTGGTCTTGAACGACGCCAGCCTTCATTTCGAGCCGGAGACGTCCGCAGCGCTGGGGTTCGGGTTCCGTTGCGGATTCCTCGGGCTCCTGCACATGGAGATCATCCAGGAGCGGCTGGAGCGCGAGTTCGGCGTGGATCTCATCACGACGGTCCCGAACGTGGAGTACCATGCGGACCTCACCGACGGCACCGAGTTCGTGGTGGAGAACCCCGCCAGCCTTCCGGACCGAGGCCTTGTCGAGGTCATCTCTGAACCGGTGGTGAAGGCAAGGGTCCTTTGTCCCTCCGAATACATCGGCAATGTGCAGAGGCTCTGCCACGACCGTCGGGGGGTGTTCAAGGGCATGCACTACCTCGATCCGACCCGGGTTGAGTTGGATTACGAGCTTCCACTGGCCGAGATCGTCCTGGATTTCTACGATCGTCTGAAGTCAGGGACCCGAGGCTACGCTGGGTTGGACTACGAGTTCCTGGAGTTCCGACCGGCCGACCTGGTGAAGCTGGACGTCCTGGTGAACGGCGACTCGGTGGATGCCTTCAGTGTCATCATCCACACCGACAAGGCCTACCAATACGGCCGGGACCTGGTGGTGAAGCTCAAGGAGCTCATCCCCAAGCAGCAGTATGAGGTGGCTCTTCAAGCAGCTATCGGCAGCCAGGTCATCTCTCGAACGACCGTGAAGGCCTTGAGAAAGAACGTCACCGCCAAGTGCTACGGGGGAGATATCACGCGAAAACGGAAGCTTCTGGAACGGCAGAAGGAAGGGAAGCGCCGCATGAAGCAGGTGGGAGCCGTTGAGATCCCCCAGGAGGCATTCTTGGCGGTCCTTTCCCTCGGCGATTGATGATGAACACCTCCGTCATCCTGTCCACTTACAACCAACCGGCCTGGTTGGAGAAGGTTTTGCTCGGGTATTCCCGCCAGGATTTCCGGGGGTTCGAGCTCATCATCGCTGATGACGGGTCAGGAGAGGAGACTCGGGACCTCATCGCCGGCTTCGCGGAAGAGTCGGATTTCCCCATCAGGCACATCTGGCACGAAGACCTCGGGTATCGGCGGTCCATCATCCTGAACGCGGCTATCCTCGCTTCCAGGGGAGAGTACTTGGTCTTTTCTGACGGAGACTGCATTCCACGACGAGATTTCGTGGCTGTCCACATGGGGCTCCGCAAGCCAGGGCATTTCCTGTCGGGGGGCTCGGTGTACCTGTCCATGGAAGTGAGCGAGACCATCGGGAAGGAGGACGTTCTATCCGGGCGGTTCGCGGACCCTGGATGGCTCAGAGCTCGGGGACAGCGACTGGGCCGGCATCGTCTCCGGCTGGTGCCATCCGGCCTGAGGGCCACCGTGCTGGACCACCTCACGACTACGAGTCCTACCTGGAACCTGAACAACGCATCCACTTGGAGGGATCCACTCTTCGACGTGAACGGGATGGAAATGGAGATGCAGTACGGGGGGGCAGACCGGGCGCTGGGCTCCCGGTTGGAGAACCTGGGAATGATGAGGAAGAGGGCACGGTTCCGGGCTGTCCTTCTTCATCTGGACCATCCCCGCCCCTATAAGACCAGAGAATCGATCCGGAGGAACAAGGGCATTCGGAGCAGGATCGAGTCCAACCGTGAGGTGAAGGCCAGGAACGGCCTCCTGGAACTCTTTCGCCGCCGGGATGACGGTGGTTTCCTGGAGTTCGGGAGGCGAGGGGACGGCGGAGGACCCCCCAAGTGGGGGCCTGTACCCGAGGGGTGGGGAAGCGTGGAGTCTGACCAGGCAAAAAAAGGAGCAGAAGGTGGCGTCTGATCCCAGGTGGATCGCAGGGCTGGACATCGGAGGGACGAACATGGTGGTGGGCCTCGTGCCGTTCGCAGGGGGCGAGCCAAAGGGGCTCCGGAAGGCAAAGACTCTGGCGGAACGGGGTGGCGAAGACGTGGTAGCCAGGGCGGCGGCCATGGTAAACGAGTCCGTCGACTGGCTCGCGACGAACGGCGGCGGGGAGGTGATCGGGTTGGGAATCGGTTCCCCCGGACCCCTGGATCGGGATTCGGGTGTGGTTCTCGAAACCCCGAATCTGGGGTGGAAGGACTTTCCCTTGCGAGACCTCGTCTCAGCGGCTACGGGTCTGTCGGCGACCCTCGACAATGATGCCAACTGCGCGACGTACGGGGAGTGGTGGCAGGGGGCGGGCCAGAACGCACACACCCTGGTTGGACTCACCTTGGGTACGGGAATCGGGGGTGGTCTGGTCATTGCCGGGGAGATCTACCACGGCGCGTCCGACGCTGCCGGGGAGTTCGGTCACATGACCATCGATACCACCGGAAGAAAGTGCAATTGCGGGAACTATGGATGTCTGGAGGCATACGCTTCCGGCCCCAACATCGCGGCCAGAGCCCGGGAGGGATTGGAGGCCGGTGTGGAATCCGTTCTCACCGACCTCGTGGATGGCCGGATCGAGGAGATCACAGCGGCCACGGTCTACGAGGCCGTGGTTTTGGAGGATGGATTCGCTGATGAGGTGATGCGCGAAACAGCGAAGGTTCTGGCGGTGGGGATTGCCAACCTCATCAACGCTCTCAATCCTGACGCCGTGGTGATTGCTGGAGGGGTGACCCGCGCGGGCGAACACCTCTTCATCCCCCTTGGCAAGGAGGTCAGGCGAAGAGCCTTCCGTTCCGCTGTTGAAGCGTGCAGGATTCTCCCTGCGGCCCTCCCGGAAACCGCGGGTGTCATTGGCGCCGCAGGTGTGTTCAAGAAGGAATCCTTCGGAGAGCTTTGATTCGCTTGAAGGGTGTTGCAGAAATGGGGTGCGGCCGCGCACAGGGGTGACCGCCTGCGCAGTGCTCGGCGGTCTCGCGGAATTGCTGGCGGAACCTGCCGTCACGAGGGCCGCTCGGCTGCGAGTGCCAGACAAGGAAGGACGAAGAAGGCGATGCCAAAGCATCGGAGAGGAGTTCTGACGCCGTATGGCGCCGCAACCCCCCTGTGCCCTCCGGGTTTCGCTTCCGCTTCGGTCGGCGGTCTTGCGGGACGACGCCAGGTAGTGGCCGCCTGGGTGGCCGCTCGGCTCGGAGCCCCGCCTCCCATCTGGCCCCGTGGCGCATGTAACTCGGCTCGCCCCACTTCTGCAACACCCTTCCTGCTATGACCCGGACTCCCGACTCTCTCCAGTCCGACCCTTGGCCCCGGGAGGGGCATCACGAGGCGGGGAAGCCCAAGCGAGTGGGGGTCTTGGGGACCCTGATCTGGGACACGATCTACCAAAGAGACGGACGGAAAGAGCCCGTGGAGGAATGGGGCGGGATCTCCTACGGACTCGAGGCCCTGGCGGTCGCCCTTCCCCCGGGGTGGGTAGTCCGGCCGATTCTGAAGATCGGCCAGGACTTGGCGGAAGAGGCTCTCCACTATCTCCGGCGGCTCCCCAGATCCGAGATCGATCCGGGAGTCCAGGTAGTGCCGTTCCCCAACACCCGGGTCGAGCTTCGGTACCAGGATCAGGACCGACGAATGGAGCGTCTTACGGGGGGAGCTCCCCCCTGGACCTGGACCGAGTTGGCGCCGCTCCTCTCGGGGTTGGACGCCCTGTTCATCAACTTCATCACCGGTTTCGAGCTGGAGCTGGAGACTGCTCAAAAGTTCAGGGAGGGGTTCCGCGGGCCGGTGTACGCGGACCTGCACTCCCTTTTCCTGGGCATCACGGCGCAGGGGACGAGGGTCCCCCAGGAGCTGTCGGGATGGGGAGCCTGGTTGCGGGCATTTGACGCAGTCCAGATGAATGAGGACGAATTTGAGCTCCTCGGCCGGTCGTGGGGAGACCCTTGGCAGCTGGCGGCGGATGCTGTAGGAAGCGAGCTGAAACTCATCACGGTGACCCTCGGCGACCGGGGAGCGGCGTACGTTGCAGGGCCAGAATTCAATCCTGATCCGGGGGCCTGGCCCAGGACCCGCTGGGCCCTGGGCGCGGGAGGGACAGCCCGGAGCGGGAGGGTGGGCTTGGGTGCGGACCCGAAGTTGGGGGACCCCACTGGATGCGGAGACGTATGGGGAGCTACTTTCTTCGGGCGCTTACTTGGAGGAGAATCCCTCGAAGCAGCCATGGCGGCGGCGAACCGCATGGCGGAACGAAATGTGGAGCACCGGGGCGCCCGGGGCCTCCACCTCCACCTGAGAGGAATGCTGGGCACCTGAGGGCGTGGCTTGAGTCGCCATTCCCGCCGGCAGGACCGCTGAAATCATCCATCTGAGGACATCCAATTGCAGATCATCTCCGTCCCGGGCACCCTGGAGTCCTCGTCACTGGATCACCTGGCCAGGGAGTTGGCCCGGACTGAGGAAGAGAAGGTCCTGTTCGACGCCCGACATCTTCGTTGGGTGGACCCCGGGGGGATCATCGGGCTTCTGGCGGCGGGGGCCGTGGCCAGGGACCGACAGGGTTCGGCGCCGCGTCTCCAGCTGGTCGAGGCCGGCGACGTTGCTACTTACCTGTGTCGGATGAAGTTCTTCGAGGCTGCAGAGTCCATCTTCGAATTGGATATCCGGCCGCCCCGCAGGCCCTGGAGTGGCTCCGACGTCCTTCTCGAAGTCACCCCCATCACGACGAATACCGATATCCACGCCGTCGTGGACCGGGTTCAACAGCAGGCTGGGGCGATTCTGTCGAGGACCCTCGGGTACCCGGCCTCTGCTGTGGTCCAGTTCAGCGTCATCCTCTCAGAGGTTTGTCAGAATATCATCGAGCACGCCGAGGCACCGGGGTGGGTCTCTGCTCAAACCTACAACTGGGCCAAGAGACTCGGGAAGCAAGTCCTGATTCTCAGCGTGGCGGACGTGGGGAAAGGCTTCAAAGGGTCCCTCGCCGACACCCACGCCGCACGGTTCGGAGACCGTTGGGGGGACGCCACCGCACTGGAGGCAGCATTCATTCACGGCCTCACCCGGTTTCCGGATTCGGGGAGGGGGCAGGGGATCCAGCAGATTCGCAAGCAGGTTCGGCGTTGGGATGGAGCCATTTCAATTCGAAGTGGAACCGGCAGGATCGCCGACGTTCCCGCATGGGACGATGCTCCACCGCTGGAGGAACACCTTCCAGCGTTTCCGGGTGCCCAAATCACGATTGTCCTGCCCGCTCAGGGGATCGATCATGCATGACCACGGCATCGATCCGGTATCCATCGATGTGGGCCACCTCGTGAGACGGAACGTGGCGTCCCTTTACTCCTCTCTCGTGACACGGCCGACCGGGCAGGCCGTGCGGATGGCCATCGAGAACCTCTTGGCGGAAGAGCTAGGAGAGGTAAGCCTCTCCATCATCGACCTTTCACAAGTCACGATCATCGACTTCTCGTGTGCCGACGAAGTCGTGGCGAAGCTCCTGCTCCGTTTCCTGGAAGAAGAGAGACCGAAAGACGCCTTCTTCGTGTTTCGCGGCATCAAGGAGCCTCACCGTGATCCCATCGAGGTGGTTTTGGAGCGCCAGTCTCTGGTGGCCGTGGCTGAAGGGGAGGACGGGGCATTCCACCTTGTCGGTGCGGTTTCCTGGGCGGAAGAGAAGCTCTGGGGCACCTTCGAGGAGAAGGGTGTGGTGGCGGAGGAGGATCTGGGCGGCATCGTACCCAGCCCGGAGGCAAGAGCCGCCTTGGAGTCCCTCGTCCAGCGGCGCGTCATCTTCCACGATCCCTCTTCGAGGGAGTACAGGGCCCTCAGCTCGCTGATGAAGGACATGACCTGAGGGTCCCACCTCCCATTTTTCCACGAACGAACACCGAGTCCCTGCCAGGGGGGAGAGAGGCGGCCTGACATGGGGAAGGCAAGAGGTAGAGTCCAACCCGGGATGTCTACACGTGCGATCCACTCCTCTCACGTCGGCGTGGACCCCGGCGACCCTGTGGTTCCACCGATCGTTCAAAGCTCGACCTTCCTCTTCAGCGGTTTCGAAGAGGACCCCGCGGAGGTCCGGTATACCCGGTACGGAAACAACCCCAACCAGGCCTCAATCGCTGAGAAGATGTCAGTCCTCGAGGGCATGGAGGCATCCCTGGCTCTGGGGAGTGGGATGGCCGCCACGGCCCTGACTTTTCTGGCCCTCCTCAGGGGTGGAGAGCACGTCGTGGCATCCCGCTTCCTCTATGGCGCCACCCGGAAGCTTCTCGAGGAGGAACTTCCGCGCCGTGGGATCGCCACGACCTTCGTTGACCCGGAAAGCGGACGGGATTGGCGAGGGGCGGTGACGGAGCGGACCAGGGTCCTGTTCCTCGAATTGCCAACGAACCCGACCCTCCGGGTGTTCGACCCCCGGCCCGTGGCCAAGTTGGCTGAGCGGGAAGGGGTTTCGTTTGTGGTGGATGCAACCTTTGGCTCTCCGGTGAACCTACGCCCTGCGGAGCTTGGTGCGGATGCCGTGATCCACAGTGCCACGAAGTACCTCGGTGGGCACTCCGATCTCATTGCCGGAGTTGTCTCGGGAAGTTGGGGCTTGATCGATGAGGTCAAGAAGATGCTCCGGCTCTATGGTCCCGCCCTGGATCCGCACGCAGCCTGGCTCCTGGAGCGGGGCATCAAGACCCTGGGGGTGAGGATGGAGAGACACAACCAGAATGCACTGGAGCTGGCACGGTGGTTCGAGGCACAGCCGGAGGTGGGAACGGTCACCTACCCGGGGCTGGAGAGCCACCCGGACCACTCACTCGCCCGGGAAATCATGGATGGGTTCGGAGGGATGCTCGGAATCCGGCTCAAGGGAGGCGGAGCCGCGGCCAATGCTTTCTTGAGTGCCTTGAGGGTGGCCCTGGTGGCTCCGAGCCTGGGAGGAGTCGAGACGCTCGTCTCTCAACCCCGGTTTACTTCGCACAGAGGGCTTTCCACCGGGGAGTTGGAGGCCCTGGGGATTTCCGAGGGATACGTCCGGATCTCGGTCGGGATCGAGGATGTCGAGGACCTCAGGAACGACTTCCAGGTGGGCCTGGAGGCCTCCCGTGTGCCCTGATCCGACAGGGTAGACCGGAGTGGTCGTAACGTACCCGTGCCCGAGAAGCCCTCGGAGCCACGAGAGTGGAAAACAAAGAGCCCGGGGGCGAAAGCCCCCGGGCTCTTCCCTAGCGCCCGTTCCGGGTCGGGGAGAACGGGAAAAGACTACTCCTCGTCCATGAAGGAATACCGGTAGTCGGTGGGTGGCGTGAAGTTCTCCTTCACGCTCCGAGCCGACACCCAACGAAGCAGGTTCATCTTGGAGCCGGCCTTGTCGTTTGTGCCGCTGGCACGGCCGCCGCCGAAGGGCTGCTGGCCTACCACTGCACCGGTGGGTTTGTCATTGATGTAGAAGTTTCCTGCCGCGAAACGGAGAGCTTGGAGAGCCTCTCTGGCCGCTTTCCGGTCATTGCTGAATACGGCCCCCGTCAGGGCGTACTCCCCGGTCTGATCCACCAGGTCCAGGGTTTGAGACCACTCTGCGTCGGGGTACACATAGACGGTGACGACCGGGCCGAAGATCTCCTCGCACATGGATTCGATGTCCGGCTTCTTCGCTTGGATGATCGTGGGTCGGATGAAGTACCCCTTCGAACCGTCGCAGACTCCCCCCGCGATGACCTCCGAGTCCTCTGATTTCCGGGCCCGTTCGATGTAGCCACAGATCTTGTCGAAGGCCGATTTGTCGATGACGGCTCCCATGAAATTGCGGAAATCTCGAGGATCTCCCATGGCGATGGCTTCGGTCTTCTCGACCAGAGTGTCGCCCATGGAAGCCCAAAGGCTCTCCGGGATGTAGATCCGTGAAGCAGCGCTGCACTTCTGGCCCTGGTACTCAAAGGAGCCGCGAAGTATGGCCGTGGTGACGGCGTCGGCATCGGCGGACGGGTGCGCGATGATGAAGTCCTTGCCACCCGTTTCCCCCACCAGTCTGGGGTATCCCTTATAGGAATTGATGTTTTCTCCCACAGCCGTCCACATACTCTGGAACACGGGCGTAGAGCCGGTGAAGTGTACCCCGGCGAAGAAGGGATCGGCAAACAGCCGATTCGTGATCTCCGCAGAATTCCCCATGATGAAGTTGATCACGCCCGGGGGGACGCCCGCTTCCTCGAACATCTTCTGGATGTAGTAGCTGGAGAGGAGAGAGGTCCTGGCCGGCTTCCAGAGGACCGTGTTCCCCATGAGGGCTGGCGCCGACGGAAGGTTCCCAGCGATGGAGGTGAAGTTGAAGGGGGTGATGGCGTAGATGAAACCTTCCAGGGGCCGGTACTCAGCCCAGTTCCAGAGGCCCTTCGAAGAGATGGGCTGTTCCTCATAGAGATCCTGCGCGAAGTGTGCGTTGAACCGGAAGAAGTCCACTAACTCCGCTGCTGCATCGATTTCGGCCTGATGCACCGTCTTGCTCTGTCCGAGCATGGTGGCGGCGTTGATGGTGTCCCGCCATGTAGTCGAGAGCAATTCCCCCGCGCGGA
This sequence comes from Gemmatimonadota bacterium, assembly GCA_039592115.1. GTDB lineage: Bacteria > Gemmatimonadota > Gemmatimonadetes > Longimicrobiales > Gaopeijiaceae > JBDHCH01. The sequence goes on from JBDHCH010000001.1 coordinate 16,105, forward strand.
GGAATACGGCTGCCCGATCTTCCCATGGCCACGAAGCCCATTCCTTATGGGCGGCCTGGGAGGTGTCCACAGCCTTCTGGATCTCCTCAGGGCCGGCTTTGTGGTAATACGCGAGCAGGTGTCCGTGGTCGTGGGGCATCACTACCTGGCCGGTGTCGCCGGTGCGGATCTCTTCGCCCCCGATAATCAGGGGGATATCAACCACTTCGTCGGCCATATCGGCCAACCGCTTCTTCAACCGGGCTTTCTCAGGGCTCCCGGGGCCATATTCGAACACGGGTTCATTGAACGGCTGGGGAACGCGAAGCTTTCCACTCATATTTCGTTCTCTTTCCAGGTGGCGGGTCCTTGGTCTACATCTTCCCGGTGGCCTCGGCTGCGGAGGCCACCCGACAGACCCATAAGGTACAAAAAAAAACCGGGGGGGCGACCCCACCCCCCTCGGCCTCGTTCTCGCCTACCCCCCGGTTTCAGACGGCGTCGTCAGCTCAGCCAGAGGCGCGCCTTGGACAGGGTCTTCTTGATCCGTTTCCCCGGCCCACCCGGCGAAGGACGATAGCTGTAGTAGTACTGGAGGTAATAGCTCTCTTCCGGTGTGGACGGGGCGATGGCGTTGAGCACGGCACCGAAGACCCGGATCCCGATCCTCCTGAGTTGGTCGACTGATCGCTCGGCCACCTTCTGCTCCGTCTCCCCAGACCGGAGAACGACCACGACCCCGTCGGAGTGCGCCCCGAGAACCGAGGAGTCCGTCACCGCCAGGATTGGGGGGGAGTCGAGGATGATGTGGCTGTACTTCCCCTCCAACACCTCCAGAAGACGTTTCATCGCCTTCGAGTTCAGAAGCTCCGAAGGATTGGGCGGGAACGGACCCGTCGGAAGGAAGTCCAAGTTCGGGAGGACGCTTGGCCGGATGGCCTCTCTCAGCCCCGCATCACCCACGAGGAGGTTCGTCAAGCCGGGTTCCCGTAGGACGTCCAATGCTTTGTGGAGGGTTGGGCGTCTGAGATCGGCGTCCAGGAGGAGGACCCGCTGGCCTTGTTGGGCCAGCATCACACTGAAGTTCAGTGCGGTAGTGGACTTCCCCTCACCAGGCCCGGGGGAAGTGAACAGGACCGTTCGTATCGGATCCTCCTCTGTGCTCATGAACATGAGGTTCATGCGGAGGTTTCGGTACGACTCGGCAGCCGGGTCTTGGGGGTCCAGAGCCATGACGAGTGGAGCCTCCGAAGGTTCATCCTTCCCTGTGACCTCGACCTCTCCCACCGGCCGAAGCCTCGGGATGATTCCCAGGACCGGCACGCCCAAGCTCGATTCGACGTCGGCGGTCGTCCGAATGGTCCTGTCGAGGTATTCAAGGAAGAAGGCCGCTCCGGCGCCCAGGATCAGGCCGAGAAGGGCGCCGAGGAAGATGTTGATCCTCCCCCGAGGGTTGACGGGGGTGGACCCCACCGGGCGGTCCAGAATGTCGACATACGGCTCGGCCGCGGCCTCCATGATGCGAGCTTGGTAGAGCTGGGAGAGGAGATACTCGTACGTGACCTGGTCGGTCTCCTGCTCCATCTCCAGGGTCTGCAGCTGATGCTCCAATTGGGGATAGGCCCGGCGACGCTCCCGAAGCTCTTGCCGCTCCACCACGAGTGCCTGGAGGCGGGTCTCGACCACCCGGAGATTCGCCCGCAGCACCTCGGGGAGGTTGTCCTTTCGCTCCTGAATCCGCGCTTTGATCGCCTGGGCCGCAGGATGTTGGGGTGTCAACCGTTGCTCGCCGAATACTGCCTCCAGCTCTTCTTCGTCTTCCTGGATGTCCCGGAGGATGCCCATGATCTGGGGGTTCATGCCGTCCAGCAGCCGCGCTTCGATGTCCACCAGGTCCATCCCCGCGGGACCCACCCGGTCGATCTCCCGAGTCAGCTCGGAGAGGATCATCCGCTGAGTCTCCAGGGAGTCCTCGTCCCTGGTGATCTGCTGAGACTGGTTCACGACCGCCTGTTCCTGGACCGAGAGGCTTGTGAATGCCTGGGTCTCCTTGAACTCCTGGATCGCGTCGAGGGATCTTCCCAATTGGGCTCTCGCTCTGCCGAGCTCCTGCTCGATGAACACCACCTCGTTCCTCGCCGCGGTGCTGATCTTCGTCTCGCCGTGCTCCCTGAGGGCTTCCGCGATCTGCACGAGGATGATGGGGGCCATGACGGGATCTTCCGTCATGAAGGACATGTCGATGAGATTGGTGTACTCCCTCGATACCGCCGAAACCCGGCTCCGGACGCCCTCCACGGCCGCCGAAACGGGGAGAAGCAACACGCCGTACACCCGAGCTTCATCGGGGGCTGGCGCCGGAGTGAATCTCATGAATCCAGCGTCGAGTGGGGCCCCCACGGTCCCGGAAGCCAGGATCGCCCCCCCAGGGCGGCGAAGCGTGACCCCCTCGCTGGCATCGTCATACACAAGCTCGAAGGAGTCTTCGCCCGCTGCGGGGTCCACCCACGCATCCCTGAAGAGGTCGGAGTGAACGAGCTCAGGGACGGTAGGGATGAGGCGCAGTCCCAGCGCGTTCACCACCGAAAGTGCGATGTTTCCAGACGAGAGGACCTGGATCTCCGATTCGATGGGATCGACGAAGATCTCCATCCCGGATATCCGCGCGGTTGGGTTGAGAGCGCGGGTGCGCTGGAGGGGATCGTTGACCTGCAGGGAGAGGTTCGCCAGGTACTGAGTCCTCTGTCGAGAAACCGCCCAGATCGCCGAAGCTGTCGTGACGACGAAAATGAGGAGGACAAGCCAGAGTCGGCGCGAGAGGACATGCCAATAGTCAGCGATGTGAGGTGTGAACCCCACGCTGCTCGACTCCAAGTCGCCGTACGGCTGCCCGCTGCGGTCTGTGTCCATGTGGATTGGTTCGGGTCCGGGGGCAGAAGCCAAAAACTCGGAACACCACCATCCAGCACGGCGGGAGGGGGCGCTCCTCGAATCTTCGACGGTAAATATTTGTTTATTTTGGACAGAAATCAATACTCATCGATGGGAAAACCCAAATCCAATAAAGGGTTTTCCACTGTACTGTCTTACTCAAAGATCGTCGTTTTTGGGAAAAATGACATTTTCCACGGTGAGCGATCCGGGGGGACGAGGCGGCTGACGTGGCTCCGGGATCGGACGGATCGGCTGCGGGCCCAGGACGGGGGGTGTGGACGAGGGACCCTAATCTTTCTAGGATCGGTGGACCATTCACTCCACGAGAGACACCAATGACTGCTGACAACCTGAAGAACGAGATACTAGCTGCCCTCTCCGCGGTACCCTCTCCCTCCGGGCAGGGGGATGTCGTGAGCCGAGGACAGATCCAGAACCTGACCCTGGAGGAAGATGGTACGGCTCGATTCAATTTCCACATGGCCCAGGATGACCCGGGGTCATTGGTGAAGACCCTCCGGTCGGCTGCCGGGGGCGTCGAGGGCGTTACGTCCGTCAAGGTGAACGTCCAACTTCCCCAAAGCGCGCCTCCGCCTCAGGGTGGGCAGGGAGGACTCCAACCGGGCTCCGTTCCGGCCCCCACGCCGCAGCCCAACCTCCTGCCTGATGTGGGGCGGATTGTGGCCGTGAGCTCCGGGAAGGGTGGTGTCGGGAAGTCGATGGTGGCCAGCAACCTGGCCACCGCCCTTGCCTTGGAGGGGAAGCGGGTAGGGCTCCTGGATGCTGACATCTACGGGCCCAACATCCCCCTGATGTTCGGGGAATCGAACCCTCCGGGGGTGACGGGGGAAGAAGGTTCGGAGCGGATCGCACCGGTGGAAGCCCATGGGGTCCGTTTGATGAGTCTGGGCTTCATGCTGGACAAGGAACAGCCGGCGATCATGCGCGGCCCCCTGATTTCCGGAATCTTGCGGCAATTCCTGGAGCAGGTCGCCTGGGGACCCCTCGACTACATGGTCGTGGACATGCCCCCCGGAACCGGTGACGCTCAGATCTCCTTGGTCCAGACCATCGATATCGACGGTGCGGTCATGGTCACGACGCCACAGAATGTCTCGACGGGAGACGTGCGCCGGGGCGTGCGAATGTTCGAGAAGGTCAACACACGTGTGCTGGGGATCGTCGAGAACATGAGTGGCCATGAATGCCCCCATTGCGGGGAGATGGTGGCGATCTTCGGGAAGGGTGGGGGGGAAAGCCTCGCGAATGAGCTGGAGATCCCGTTCCTGGGTGCCATTCCCCTGGACGGGAAAGTACGGAAGGCAGGAGACGACGGCGTTCCGACCGTTTTGGGGGAAGGCGACTCGCCGGCTGGCCAAGGCCTGAGGGAGTTGGCTCGGAGTGTCATGAAGATCCTCGACGGTGGACAAGCCCCGTGAGGTTGGCTCCTCTCCCGCCTCCTTCTGAGGAGGCCCTGGGGACTCGTCGGATTCACGAGTTGATCCGTGACTACCCGGAACTTCTCGCGACTATTGTCGCTCTTGGAGTAGATGTGGGCGAAGCCGGAAACGAGACCCTACCCGAAGTGTTTCCGCACGACGACTCCTGGGCACCGGTCCTCAGAGAGGCCGTGTCCTGGCGAGGGGAGTCCAGCGGCCGAGAATAAGGGTGCGACACGGTTGCCGAGAGAACAAAGGCGAGGGGAGGGAGCCGATTCAGCCGGCCCCCTCCCCTCATATTTCCTCTGGAAGTCGATGACCTTCTCAGCCTTCGTCCAACCACTTCCTGTCCGCAGAGGAAATCTGCCGTTTCCCCCGGACCCGATCGAGGATCTTCAGCACCACCCATCCGATGAACATGATGGGGGCGACCTTGAACAGGAGGAAGGAAGCGAGACCGAAGGTGAGGGAGAACACGGTCCCGAGGAGGGAAAGAACGACTCCAGCGGCGATCAGGGTGACCAAGCCCACGGCCAGGAAAGTGAGTAGCGTGCCCATGAGTGTTTCTATCCCCCCTTGAGTTCGCTCTACCGGACCCAGACAACGTCGATGCTGCCGAAGGCAGCGTCCACCTTCACCGTCACCCTATGTCGGGCCTCCTCCCAATCCACGGAGTAGTAGGAGTCCCCCCTCTTGACGAGCCCCTCGGAATCGAGGGAAGTCAGAAAGGTGTTCTTCTCTACCCTGACGCCGAGCCCCTCAGGGAACCTCAACTCCAGGGCACCCAGCCCCATGTCCACCGACACGTCGGCGTCGCCCTCCCATTCTCCCGTGAAGGAAAGGACCACGTTCCCGACTCCTGCGTCGACGGTGATCGTTTCGGCGTTCAGGTTCCCTAAATCACGCACGTGGAAGTCGGCCGCTCCGACTTCGAAGGTGGCGTTTTCCATCCGAATCGGGTTCGGTTCCGAGATCTCGATACGGGACTCGGAGGCGCCGGTGGAGACCTCCAGGTTCGTCATCTGGAGGCCGCCCAGGTCCAGAACGGCCCTCACCGCCCCGAACTCCAGGTCCAGATCCATGGGGACATTCCGGGCCAGGAATAGCTCCATCTCCCCAGAGTCCCGTTTCCTGGGCCAATTGATGTTGTTCCGGATGCTCTCCACGCCCAACTCCAGACGATCCTCCTCGTAACGGGCCACGGGCTCGAAGGTCTCCTCGTCATACCGGAGATGCATTCGGTACAGGGATCCCGCCTCTGCTGGTTGAATGCTCAGGCGTCCGGCACCGTAGCGGACCCGCACCTGCATGTCCGACTCCCCCGAGAGTTGGCGGGACATCGTTACCGTCCTCCAGCTCTGGCCGGCGCCCGTGGTCGGGAGACCTGCCAGGAGGATGAGGGCCAGGACGGCGATCAATGAACTCCAGGGCCTACGCATCGGGCTCTCCTCCCTTGTCTTCCGATTCCGTGGGTGGTTTCCCCTCCTCCTTCGGTTCCGCACCTCCGGGCCCCTCTTCTGCAGGGGAGTCTTCCGGGCTGGCACCTTGATCCTCGGCCCATAACTCCTCTTCGTATTCATAATAGGCGGCGTACGGACGGATCCGGCCTCCTCGAGTGAGAAGGACGGCGCCAAAGCCGATAGCGAGAGCGATGAAGGTGATGCTGCTCCCTATGAACCCCAGAAGGCCCTGCAGGAGACCCACTCCCAGGATTCTGACCAGGCTCGCCACAATGGCCGGGAGCATCAGAGCCCCGAGGCCGGTAAGGACCACGTAGAAGGTGTTGGAACCTCTGATCCACTCGAGTCCTCGGTACTCCTGGTCGGCGACCCACTCACCCACGTTCCTGGCAATGGCCACGTAGCCCAGGAGCGCAGCCACGCCCACCGCGATGGGGAAGAGCGGGACCCAGGCCAGAAGAACCGGGATACCGATGATGGAGACCGCGAGGGCGACGATGCCCAGGACCCAGACCGGTATCAGGAGGAAGCCTCCGGCCAGGCCCACCATGGCCGACTGAGCGGGTGCCCTGCGGACAGTGGTGGCAACGACTTCGAGCCTCTCCCGGCCGAAGTGAACGATGACCATGCTGAGAACCGCAAGAATGAGGAGGGTCACCAGGTTTTCGAGGAGTCCTCCGATGGCACGCCCGACATTCCTGAACGGGTTCCAGAAGCTGTGGGAAGAGGACTTTCGTTCGCTCTCCAGCGAAGCCCGGAGATCCCTCCTGATCTCCTTCTCCATCTCCTTGCGGAGTTGACGGAGGTCACGGGTATCCAGGGCGACCGCGTCTTCCAAGGAGGATGTGAGCAGGGCACCGGATACTTCCCCCCCCAAAGACTCGACTTCACCGTCGACGACTCTGAGGTCTCCTGTGATGAGGCCTCCCTCCCGGAGGCGAACCGTGCCGTGGGTAACCACGACGTCTCCATCGATGGTTCCCCTGAGCTCGAGGTCCCCATCGACGAGAACGAGTGACTGGTCCAGCACTTCTCCTACTTCCACCCGGATACTCTCGCCCACCCTGAGTATGAACTGATCCGGCGTCGTGGACTCGAAGGCTTCTGCCAGCCCTCTGAGAGCTCCCGAACGCTTCAGGAGCGCCTCTAGAATCGCACTCTCATCCGTCAGGGAAAGGCTGATCTCTACCCCGGGCTCGAGATCCTCGGCGGCTTCTGGAAGGGTCAAAGCCTCTTCCAGCGCCACGTCCACAGCTTCAGCAACGTCCAAGGCGGACCCCGGAAGATCTTCCGGAGGGGACCAGGAGGTCAAAGCTTCAGCGAGGGGCCCGTCGTCCAGCGAGATGACGTCCCCCAGAAGGGAACGCCAGGCCAGATCCAGGGCATCTCCGCGGGTGTAGCTTCCGACCAGTTCATCGTCCACCAGGACCTGACCCCCGCTGAGGGCGATGGTCAAGGTTGGCTGGTCCTCGAAGTCCAGGGACAGGGTCGCCTCCGTCCCGGAGACGGCGATCTCATTCGACACCACCGATCGGAGCTGGGCCTCTCCAGCCCCCGGCAACAAGGCCAGGAGTGGGAAAGCCCAAAGCAGGTTGGGTGTCTTAAACCCGAGCACGTGCATAGCGACGTTCCGCTGAAGGAGTTGCCACCAGGTTTCGATATAGAACCCAAAGGGCGGCCGCGCTCATGAGGGAAAACACCAGGCTCCCGACCCCGATGAGGAGAGGGGACTCTGCCAGGGTTCCCAAGAGCGAGTAGGCCCTGAAAAGGGCGACACTATCAAGCATGGCCGAGGCCACGGAGGAGAAGAGGGAGGAGAAGAGAGCCGAGGCCTTCCAGGACAGGTAGGTGGTAACGTTCCCCACCGTAAACAGCGGGCGGGAAAACAACAAGTACCCGAGGGCAGCCATGGATATGGTGGGAGCCGATGCGATCCCCCCTACGATTGCCCACCCCCGGCGGGTTTGAGGCAGGAACCCTCGGACGGTGCCGAGCACACGGTTGCCGGCCCGTACCCACGGGGCTGGGACTGGACTCGGGATCCGTACCCCCGCCATCACCCGTTGAGCGAACCCGGGTGCAGGGGCGAACCGCCCAAGAGAGGTCAAAGCCCCAAAGAGCCTCTCCCATCCCTTTCTCTCGATCCGGCAGGGTTCGCACGCAGACAGGTGGGCGGTGACCCTGGCCGCTCGTGGGGCTGAAACCGTCCCCTCCAGGTAGTCCTGGAGGTCTTCCACGGGGAAATGTCCTACCTGAGCCCCACGGGCCGCGCCGGCACCAAACCACCCTCGAAGCCTCGCCCCCCAAGGTGCGGGATCGGGAAGCTGGGAGAGGATTTCCTTCGAGAAGGCAGGGCTGGGCTCCAATTCCTCCAGGGACCCGAGATCGGAGAAGACGAGGTTCCACGCCTCCACCTCGGCAAGGCAATGCGGGCACGCAGACAGATGTTCCTGGATCGGGGCTTCCTCCTCCGGAGAAAGCCTCTCGTCCAGGAACTCCTGGATCTGTTCAGAGGTCAGATGCCTCAGATTACCCTCTCTTGCCACGGTTTCGATCTCCTCTCCTTCGCTGTTGACCATTACGGGGGCCCACCTTCTCAAGTTTCAAGCTTCCACGCCCGGAAAAAAGGATTCGAACACTTCATGAGCCTACTCCCGTCAAAAGACCCTTCAGCTCGGCTCGGGCCCGATGGAGATAGGTTTTCACAGTTCCCAGGGGAAGCTCCATGATCTCGGCGATCTCCTCGTAGGTATAGCCCTCCACGTGCCGTAACAGGACCGCGGTCCGGTACTCGGGTCTGAGCATCCCGATCGCCTCCTCGATCTGGCCGCCAAGCTCCTTGGCTTCCACGTAGCGGTCCGGTGCTTCCTCGTGGGATTCCACGACCAGACGGGTTTGAGCCTCTTCCTCCGAAGTCCTGGCGTGGGGGGAGCCGTCGATGGATACGGTGTCCAGCTTCCGCTTTCGCAGATAGTCGATCGTGTGGTTGTTGGCGATCTTGAAGATCCAGCTGCTGAACTTGTACCGGGGCTTATAGCTCTTGATGGCGTTGAATGCCCGTATGAAAGCTTCCTGGGAAAGGTCTTCGGCCAACGTTCGGTCTCGCACCATGCGGTACACCAGGGAGAAGACAGGACGCTCATACCGACTCAACAGCTCACGAAAGGCCATTTCCCGGCCCTTCGCAGCCATCCCGGCGAGCTCTTTGTCTTCAAGCGTGGTGTAGTCCACTTCCACCGAACTTTCGGTTACACTCCCTGCCCGTTTCCGGCGAGGCCTGTTTCGGTCCCCACAATCCTACAAGAATGGAACCGAAAGGGTTTCGCGGGTACCATTTTTTTCGTCTCTTCCGCCATCCCCAGGTGGAGTGCGGCAGTGCGTCTTACCCAATGATAGTCAACTGGGCCACATACCACATGGCGACGTCGAAAGAGGCTCATCCCGGGACCGGGCGGGACCGGGAGAGGCAGGTGAGGCGAATCTTCTCGGAGATCGCCCCTCGCTACGATCTCCTGAACCACCTCCTCAGCCTGAACATCGATCGTGGCTGGCGGCGTCGTGCCATCGATCGGTTGGAATGGGAGTCGGTCCCAGCAGGGCTGTTCCTCGATGCCTGCGCCGGCACGTACGACCTCAGCCTCGAGCTTGCCGGCCGACCGGGGTTCAAGGGTCGAATCGTCGCCTCGGACTTCGCCGCGCCCATGCTGGTGCAAGGGGCTGGAAAACTCCAGAACCGATCCGTGAGTCCGGTTTGCGGGGACACGCTCTGTCTCCCATTCCCCGATGGCGCCTTCAAGGGCGCTACTGTTGCCTTCGGGGTCAGAAACCTGTCCGACGTCTCCTCGGGTCTCCAGGAATTCGCCCGAGTGTTGGAGCCCGGCAGGCGCCTGGTGATTCTGGAGTTCTCAGAGCCTCCGAACAGACTCCTTCGTGATTTCTACCTCTTCTATTTCCATCGAATTCTCCCTCTGGTGGGTCGCCTGGTTTCCGGTCACCCCTGGGCCTACGAGTACCTGCCCAAATCCGTAAGCGACTTCCCGGACCCTCCGGAGCTCGCCGAGATGATGAGGGATGCAGGCTTTCGCGAGGCCCGTTGGGAGTTGCTCACGGGTGGGATCGCCGCCCTTCACGTTGGCCTGCGCTGACGGGAAAGGCGGAGGAGGGCCCTTACCACCGGGATGGCATAGCAGGAGCACCAAGCCATCCTCCCCTCGGGACCCCGGGGACCTCCCAGATCTGGACCTTCCCCAGTGTCTCGAGTGGGAGGTCGAAATCAGCTGGATTCCCCAGGATGAGGATGATCATCTCCTCCGGATCCACGTACTTCTGAAAGACCCTCTGCACATCCTTTGGGGACACTCTCTGGATCCCGCGGATGTATCGCTCGAGCCAATCCTCCGGCAGCCCCTGGGACAGGTAGAACATCTGGCGGGAAACGATCTGCGCCGGATCCTGGAAGTTGAACACGAACCCGTTCACAATCTGGCTGACCGCCCGATCCACCTCGGTCTCGGCAGGTGGGGTGGTCTTCATTTCAGCCATGGTATCGAGAATCAGTTGCACGGCCGAGATGGTGGACTCGCTCTTCGTTTGCGTGACAGCTCCTACAATTCCTTCGTACCGGCTGGGAGCGGTCCACAGAGACGAGGCGCTATAGGCCCACCCCTTCTCAGTCCGTACCCTGGTGACCAGGCGGCTGTTGAATCCGCTGGCGCCCAGGATGGAATTCCCGATCCGGGACGCGAAGTAGTCGTCGCTGGCGCCTTGTGAAATTCCTCCAGGCTGCGCCAGAACCACGGTGGATTGATTCAGATCCTTCGGGATCAGGAAGACACCAGCCTCCCGCCGCATCTCAGGCACCCGCGGTTCGGAAAGGGGGGCAGAACAGGCCGGCCACTCGTCCACCATGTCCTCGAGGAGGGGCTCCAGCGTCTCCCAACTCGTATCCCCCACGATCCCGAAGATGAGGTGCTCCGGGCAGAAGATCCTTGAATGGACCGTACCCAGGGTTTCTGTGGAGAGCCTCCTCGGGGCCAAATCCCCCAGGTCCATCTCCCAGCCGATGGGGTGATCTCCGAACATCAGGCGATTGAATTCTGAGAATGCCAGACCTCCAGGAGAGTCCTTACGCCTCCGAATGGTCTCGATCTGTCGCCCCCGCCAGATCTCGACTTCCGCTGAGTCGAAACGGGGGTATCCGAGGAGCTCGCCCCAGAGTTGGATGGCGGGCTCGAGGTGTTTGGTGAGAGTGTTCAGGCTGCTGAATGTGCTTTCCCCCCCGCCTCCGAACGCAGTCTGAAGGGCATAGAAGTCCAGCAGGTGGTCGACAGAGTCCGGAGAGAGGGCCTGTGTGCCTCCGGACCGGATCAGCCCCGGAAGGGCCGTCGCAGCCGCATAGAAGTCTCTCGGAAGGAGAGCGTATCCGCCCTTGAATCGGGCATAGAGGGTGACGAGTGGGAGGGTATGGTCCTCCAAAAAGAGGACCTCCACCCCGGAGCTGAGCATTTCCTTCCGTACCACGGGTGGGGTGAACCTCAGCTCCTCGAACTCCAGAGCCCGGACCATCTCCCTTGGCGAGTGCCCAACCGTCTGGGCGTCCGCGCCTTTGGGAATACAGAGGAGCGCTGTGGCGAGGGCACCCCAGAAGCCGGAGCGGGGGTTGGGCATCCGGAGGATCATCTCCCCCGGCCTTTCTCGGTCGTCTCCCTCACAAGTACCGCCACGGTCCGCTGGCCGGCCCGAAAGTACTTCCGTACGACTCGTTGTATGTCCTCCGCAGTGACGTCCTCCATAGCCCCTGTGAACGAGAAGGTTTTTTCCCAGCTCCCGTAGAGGGTTTCCGAGTTGGCGATCTGGACCGCAAGGCCGAAGTTCGAGCTCAGCCGTCTCACGTCCGAAGCCTCCAGCTGGTTCCTCACCCGCTGAAGCTCGATCTCTCTTGGCGGCGTTTCCTTGAGGCGATCCAACTCCTCGTAAATGGCCGCTTCGACCTCCAGGTGAGTGTGCGGGGATCGCGGAAACGCCTCGATGGAGAACAACCCGGGGTAGAGAGACCCCGGTCCCGTCCCCGAGGTGACGCTGGTGGCGATCCGGTCCTCCAGGACCAGGCGCCGATAGACTCGGGAACTCCTCCCTCCGGTCAGAATCGAGGCCAACATGGCGAGAGCCGGGGCATCATCGTGGGTCGCAGGAGGGGTTTTCCAACCGATCCGCAGGCTCGGCTCCGCATCGAAGACGACCTCCACCCTCCGCTCCCGGGTCTGCTCAGGCTCCTTCACTTCCACGTCCGGCGGTACTTGCCCGGGTGGAATGGGTGCGAGGTACTTCTCTGCCCACTCGCGGATCCGTGCGGGGTCCAGGTTTCCGACGACGGCCACGACGGCGTTGTTCGGGCCATAGAACCGCCGGAAGTAGTCCTCGACATCCCGCCGGGCGAGTCCCTGGAGGTCTTCCATGGTGCCCACCACCGGAGCACCATAGGGATGCACCCGGAAGGCCTCCCGGAGGTGGGCCTCATAGAGGAGACCAGAGGGGTTCGTTTCCAACCTCAGGCGACGCTCCTCCGCTACTACGTCTCTCTCCGTGTAGAATTCGCGGAACACGGGATTTCGCATCCGGTCCGCCTCCAGGATGAACCAGAGCTCGGCCCGATTCGAGGGCAACTCGACGAAGTAGGACGTGGTCTCCGAGGAAGTAGTCGCGTTGAGGTTCCGGGCACCGTTCTCGCTGAGGATGGCGTCGAACTCGTTGCTGATGACATAGGAGGAAGCCGTAGCAGCCAGGTCATTTGCTCTGGCGGCCAGACGTTCCATCCTCAAGGAGTCGGGGGCGTGGCGACCTCGCTCCGCCAGGATCGAATCGTGGACGGCGTCCATCTCCCGGAGGAGGGGGGCTTCCGCTTCGAAGCTCGTGGTTCCGACCGTGGTGGTTCCCTTGAAGAACAGGTGTTCCAGGAAGTGGGCGATCCCCGTCACGCCAGGGGTTTCGTTCACACTCCCGATTCGGTACTGGACCACGAAGGACACCGTTGGAGCTCCGGACCGGGGCAGGACGAAGAGACGTAGTCCGTTCTCCAGTGTGTGCTCCAGGACCGGGAGAGCCTCGCCGGGGCTCTCCTGGGCCCTCAAACCCATTCCTTGGGTCAGGATCAAGAGGAGGAGGAAGAGTGGGGTTCTCAAAATGGGTTGGGTTGGCAAACCGGACAGAGGAAGGCGGACCTATTGCCGAATACGATGCGTTCCACCGGAGTTTTACAGGTCGGGCAGGGCTTCCCTTCTCGCCCATACACCTTCAATGCCTGGCCGAACTCTCCCTCGGCTCCCGAGGCCGTCCGGTAGTCCCGAAGAGTGGTGCCCTGCGCTCGGATCGCTTCCCGGAGCACCTCACGGATACCCTGAAGGAGTCTCTTTGATTCGGGGGTGGTGAGAGTCCGGGCTTGCCTGAACGGGTGGACCCCGGCCCTGAAGAGCGCTTCCGCCGCGTAGATGTTCCCGATCCCAGCGATCCGTCTTTGATCCAGGAGCCATGACCGGATGGGGGCGCGGGAGGCCTGAAGTGCCCCGTGAAACCTCCCCGGCGTCAGGGCCGGCCCCAGGGGCTCGGGCCCAAGTTGTTCGGATTGGGCTGCCCAGGCCAGGGGAGTAAGAACCCGAAGCCGGCCGAATCGGCGGGAATCCGAATAGAGAAGGGAACCCTCGGGGGAGAGCGAGAAGTCCAAGGCGAGATGGGTAAGATGAACCGTGTCTTTCCCAGCGTCGAGATAGAGGAGCCTCCCCGTCATCCCGAGGTTGACCACCAGGATCCCGGGTTCGCTGAGGGAGAGCACGATGTTCTTCCCCCTCCTGCCCACATGAGTGATTTCCCTTCCTGCGATCCGTGCTTGGAAGGAGACCGAGGATTCGTCCAGGAGATCCGGGTGGAACACTTCCACTCCCCCGAAGGATCGCCCGGGCAGGTGACTCGAGAGCTCCCGGACGATGGTCTCGACTTCCGGAAGCTCAGGCATGCGGGCCTGAGGAGGCGCGAACGCCTGCTCTGCGTCCGGTCAGGAGTCTGCCCCGCCAGAGAGGCGGACCGCGGTACCACAGGCGGTCACCATGAGCATGCCGTTCTTGGCCCCAAGTACTTCGTAGTCCAGGTCCATCCCGACCACGGCATCCGCTCCCCGGGAATCGGCCTCCCGGACCATCTCCCGAAGTGCCTCCTCACGAGCCCGCCGGAGGGCGTCCTCGTATGCCTGGGACCTTCCCCCGACTACGTCCCGGACGGTTGCCAGGATATCCTTCAGGATATTCGCGCCGATGATGGCCTCTCCCGTGACGATCCCCAGGTACTCTTTGGCGGGCCGCCCATCGACGGTGGGCGTAGTGGTGACGATCATGGCCTGCTCCCTTCGTCCCGGGCGAACTCGCGCCACCCGATGTCGGTCCGAAAGTACTTTCCTTCAAATCCTACGGCGTCGGCGCCAAGAAGACTCTTCCTGGCAGCATCCCCCAGGGTGTCGCCAAGCCCCGTGACCGCCAAGACCCGCCCACCGGAGGTTACCATACCCTGGCCCTCCTTTTGAGTCCCGGCATGGAAGACCAGGAGGTCCGGGTCATCCCCGAGAACCGGTGGAAGGTTCAAGGGTTTCCCCTTCTCGTACCCACCGGGATACCCCTTTGACGCGAGCACCGTGGTTACGGCGCCGCCGGATCGCTGCCCCAGGCTCATTCCCAACACGGATCGGCCCTCGGCGATGGCGGTGAGGGGCTCCAGCAGGGAGCCTTCGAGGAGGGGCAACACGACCTGAGTCTCCGGGTCGCCAAACCTGCAGTTGAATTCCACCACACTTGGGCCGTCCGGGGTGAGCATCAACCCCGCGTAAAGAAGGCCTTTGAAAGGGGCCCCCTCGGATTCCATTGCCCGGAGGGTGGGCAGGAGGATCTCCTCTTCGACCCGTTCCACTAATCCCGAAGTCACCAGGGAGACCGGGGCGTAAGCACCCATCCCGCCGGTGTTGGGACCCGTGTCGCCCTCGCCCACTCTCTTGTGGTCTTGAGAGGGGACCATCGAGAGCACGTTCCGACCGTCGGTCAACGCGAATACGGACAACTCCTCTCCGGTCATGCACTCTTCGATAACCACCTCACGCCCGGCCTCTCCGAAGCGAAAATCCTCCAACATTCCTCGGACTGCCGCCAGCGCTTCCTCCTCGGATTGGCAGACGATGGCCCCTTTCCCTGCGGCGAGGCCTGAGGCCTTCACCACGATGGGGGCTCCTTGCTCACGGATATGGTCTTCCGCCGCCTTCAAGTCCCGGAATACCCTGAACTCGGCCGTGGGTACGCCCGCGTTCCTCATGAGATCTTTGGCGAACGCCTTGGATGACTCGATCCGTGCGGCTGCCGCGGAGGGGCCGAATATGGGCAGCCCTTTTGCCTGGAAACGGTCGACGATTCCCGCGGCCAGCGGGGCTTCAGGACCCACAACGGTCAGATCGATGGACCTCGATGCAGCCCATCCCGAGAGGGCCTCGATATCTCCAGGCGCGATCTCGACCGCTTCCGCCAGCTCGGCCATCCCTCCATTGGGTCGGGTGGCAAAGAACTCCGCGTCAGGGGCGTCCTGCGTCAGCTTCCAGAGGAGCGCGTGCTCACGCCCCCCGTTTCCCACCATGAGGATTCGCATGCCGTACTGGGACTCCGAGATCGTGGACGGGGATCGCTCCCGCCCGAGGTTCGATACGGGGGTTGAGCGAAGAGTAGGGGTGTGGGTCCTGAGATGTCAAAAGGGGGCTGCCGGGTTCGTTCGACAGCCCCCTTTCCAGCTTCTTTCCCTGGGACCTCCCCCGCTGCTCGGGAGACGGATTCCCCGCCCGATCTACCGCTTGAAGCCCTCCCGGATTGAGTCGCTCATCCGCCGGGCCGCATCCTTCATCGTGTCCATCATGTCCTTGGCATCCTCGGAATACGCCTTGGCCGCCGCCGCGAGGTCGTCCTTGTAGGCGGGATCGGGGTCTCCTCGACGCTGGTATTCCCCCCGAAGGATGCGGTCGTAGTCACCCGCCTCGATCCAGGCCCGGATCTCGGAGACTCTGAGCGTCCAGAACGGGTGCGTCGTGGCCATGAGGTTCAGGACCTTATAGACCTGGTCGGCCACATCCCCTCCTGTCCGATACTCCTCTGCCTGAACGATGAATTCGTCCAGGTTATACTCATCGTCCCACTTCTTCCCGTCCGGAATCCCCCCGGCCATCTTCAGCATGGCCATCATGGCGATCTCGGGATCCTGTACGGTGAGAAGGCCGGCCCGGTCACTGGAGAGCTCGCTCTTCCTGTACCATTCCAGAAGTGCCACCAACACTGCCCTCGCCGCCAATCCCACAATGGGGAAACCCATGCTTGCGAGCTGGAGGAGGATCTCGGTCATCGTCCGGTAGAGGACGTGATCGCTCATGATGTGGCCCAGCTCGTGCCCCAGAATGTAGGCTAACTCATCGTCGCTCAGGAGCCAGATCGTTCCCGAGTTCAGGATGATGAAGGGCTCGCTCATGCCGTAGGCACCTGCATTCACCATTGGTGTCTGGGAGATGAACAGGTCGTACTCCCTCTCCGGGTCCAGGGTTTTGCAGACCTCTTGATATATGCCCCAGACGTGAGGGAACTGCCTCTTGGTTACCTTCACGGCGTTGGCCTGGAATGCCAACCGGATGGGCTTTTCCCCAAAAAACCCGAACATGCTCCGGAGCACCTCGTCGAACACGGGGATGTTTCGTAGGGCCTGGAGCGCCGCTCTG
Organism: Gemmatimonadota bacterium; assembly: GCA_039592115.1. GTDB lineage: Bacteria > Gemmatimonadota > Gemmatimonadetes > Longimicrobiales > Gaopeijiaceae > JBDHCH01. The sequence goes on from JBDHCH010000001.1 coordinate 32,694, forward strand.
TCGGCCGGGTGTTCCCAGGTACGGGAGGAGATCTCCGTAAGGACCCGTTTGGCCTTCGCCTCGGACCCATCGACGTCCTGTCCGGTCCCGTTCTCTTCCTCGCTCATGGGTGTAGTCTCCTGGCCTCGAAAATGAAGAAGTCATGGGGAGAGCCGCTTCCGTGGCCTGGCACGCCCCGGAGAAACCCTCCTCTCATTGTACCGTCCTACGCCGAACCCACGTTAGAGGTTTCATCTCCCCCGGCCTTTCGCAGGGAGGAAACGCGCGCCTCCTTCACGCGAAAATTCGTTGCACCCATGGAACGATCAGGAGTAACTTTGATTAGCTCGGGCTGAACCACGCCAATTCCGTTTCCCTTCGACAGATCTGAAATGTCCATAGTATTCCCGCCGGGGTTGATGGTGAGCGTCTCCGGCTTCCGGGGGCGGGTGGGAGATCCCCTCACGCCCGAGTTTTTTGCGGCCGTGGCCGCCGGGTTCGGTTCGTTCCTCGGGGAATCGGGTGCCGGGAAGAAGGTCCTGGTGGGAAGGGACTCCAGGACATCCGGCTCCATGTTCTCGAGAAGTGTGGTGGCCGGCCTTCAATCGGTTGGGTGTGAGGTTGTGGACCTGGGCATGGTGCCTACCCCGACCCTCCTTCTGGCGGTAGAGGACTCCGAAGCGGCCGGCGGAATCGGGATCACGGCGAGCCACAATCCGGGAGAGTGGAACGCCATGAAATTCGCTTCCGGGGAAGGGATCTTCCTGGACGCGGAGGTCATGGAGGCTTTTCAGAGGCATCTCCTCTCCCGGGACCCTGGCCGGGTCGCCTGGGATAAGATCGGGGAGGTCCGGGCCGACGGGGGTGCGGTGGACCGGCACCTGGATCGGATCCTCACCCTCCCGCTGCTGGATGTGCCGGGCCTGAAACTGAGGGGATTCCGGGTGGCGTTGGACTGTGTGAATGGGGCCGGAGCCACCATCATGCCTCACCTCCTCAAGGCCCTGGGTTGCGAGGTGATGGGGATCGGGATGGAGCCCCACGGCCGGTTTTCCAGGGATCCGGAGCCGACTGCGGCGAACCTCGAGGGCCTCGGCGAGGCGGTCCGCTCCTCCGGGGCCGAGATCGGATTCGCCGTGGACCCGGACGTTGACCGATTGTCCCTGGTGGACGGTGAAGGGGTCCCTTTGGGCGAGGATTTCAGCCTGGCCTTGGCGTCGGCGGTAGTGCTCAAACGGAATCCGGGGACCGTCGTGACGAATCTCTCCACGAGCCAGGTGGTGGACGACGTTGCGCGGGGGCACGGGGGGGAAGTCCTCCGAGCGCCGGTGGGAGAGATCAACGTTGCCCGCCGGATGCAGACGGAGGGGGCCGTGGTCGGGGGGGAGGGGAACGGAGGAATCATCCTTCCGGACCTTCATTTCACGAGAGATGCCCCACTCGGCGCCGCTCTCATTCTCCAACATCTGCTGGACGAGGGGATGGGTCTGAGAGACGCCGTCTCTCGCTGGCCCGCCTACACGATCGAAAAGCGGAAGGTGAGCTTCCCAAGGGAGGGTCTGAGAGACGCCTACCGGGCACTGGAAGAAGACTTCTCGCCCCCTGACGTGGACCGCACCGACGGGTTGCGGTTGGTTTGGCCCGAGGAGCGGGTCTGGCTTCACATACGACCTTCGGGAACGGAACCGGTCATCCGCCTGATCAGCGAGGGTCCAACGGAAGCTGAAGCGATCGCTCTTCTCACCAGGGCGTCGGAAGTCCTGGCTGGAGTGACCTGATATGCCGGTCGGTTCGCAGAGACGGACCGGAACTGGAGGGAGATACGAATGTGCGGAATCGTCGGCTACCTCGGCCCCAGGGAGGCCACGCCAATCCTCCTGGGAGGCCTACGTCGTCTAGAATACCGAGGTTACGACTCGGCGGGCATATCCCTGATCGATGAGGGTGGATCCCTCCTGACTATGAAACGGCCGGGAAAGATCGCAGTCCTGGAGGAGGTCCTGAAACGTGAGCCTCCGGCCGGACGCTGCGGCATCGCCCATACCCGTTGGGCGACCCATGGGCCACCGAATGAGCCGAACGCCCATCCCCACGAGAGCATGGATGGGGACATCGCCCTGGTGCACAACGGAATCATCGAGAATGCCGGCCGCCTGCGGACGCAGCTGGAGAAGCTCGGGTATGTGTTCTCTAGCGAGACGGACACGGAAGTGGTGGTCCACCTCATCGACGAGGCGTTCAAGGAGAATCCGTCTCTGGAGGCGGCCGTGGCTGCCGCACTGGACCAGATCGAAGGCCCCTACGGGATCGCTGTGGTGAGCAGCAGGGACCCGGACAAGATCGTCGCCGCGAGAAACGGGTCCCCACTCCTGCTGGGTATCGGCCGAAACGGCGAGTACCTGGTCGGCTCGGACGCGACGGCGTTGGTGGCACACACTCGAGACGTGGTTTACCTGGACGACGGTGATGTCGCCGTGTTGAACGGATCCGGATACCGGACCTTCAATCTGGAACGCGGGTCCGTGGTCCGGCCCATCCATCGGGTGACGTGGGACATGGGGGCCATCGAAAAGGGCGGATACGAGCACTTCATGCTCAAGGAGATCTTCGAGCAGCCCTCCTCCATCCGTGACGTCACACGCGGACGCCTCCTGGAGGAGGAGGGAGCGGCTCGGTTGGGCGGGATCACCATTCCGGACCGGGACCTCCTGAACATCGAGCGGATCGTCATCACGGCCTGTGGAACCTCTTGGCATTCTGCCCTACTGGGGGAGTTGATGCTCGAGGAGATGGCTCGTGTCCCCGTGGAGGTGGAATACGCATCCGAGTTCCGGTATAAGAATCCCATCCTGGACGACCGCACCCTGGTCATCGCCATCAGCCAGTCCGGGGAGACCGCCGACACACTCGCCGCCCTTCGGGAGGCAAAGCGACGTGGGGCGCCGACCATGGGGATCGTGAACGCGGTGGGCTCGACGATCGCTCGGGAAACCGACTTCGGGAGCTACCTCCATGCCGGCCCCGAGATCGGTGTGGCCTCCACGAAGGCGTTCACGAGTCAGGTGGTGGCCCTGGCGTTGTTCACCCTCTACCTGGGTCGGCGGCGAGCTCTCTCCATCGATGCGGGAGCGAGGATGGTCCGGGCGCTGAAGGACCTTCCAGACCAAGTGGAGAAAGTCCTGGAGCTGAACGCCGAAGCTCTCGTGTTGGCGGAAGAGTATGCGGATGTCAGCAACTTCCTCTATCTGGGACGGGGTTATCAATTCCCCGTGGCCCTGGAGGGGGCACTGAAGCTCAAGGAGGTCTCCTACATCCACGCTGAAGGCTATCCTGCGGCAGAGATGAAGCATGGGCCCATCGCCCTTATCGACGACGACATGCCGGTGGTGGTCCTGGCCCCGTCCGACCCGATCTATCCGAAGGTTCTCTCGAACATCGAGGAGGTGAAAGCCCGAAAAGGCCGTGTCATCGCCGTAGCCACCGAGGGGAATGAGGCCATTCGGGAGAAGGTCGATCACGTCATCTACATCCCTGCAACGTTCTCCCCGATCCTTCCTGTGCTGTCTACCATCCCTTTGCAGCTCCTCGCATATCACGCAGCGGTGATCAGGGGTTGTGACGTCGACCAACCCCGGAACCTGGCCAAATCGGTAACAGTGGAGTGAGATTGTCCAGCTGAGCAAACGGTTTGGTCGGTGATCGGGGAGGCGCCGCGGGTCCTCCCGTGCGGAAGGAGACCGCGTGAGAGTGGTTCTGCAGCGGGCTTCCTCCGGGAGCGTCGCCATTGGAGGGGAGGTGGTCGGTGAGATCGGCCTCGGCCTCGTCCTACTGGTAGGCTTCACGGAGGGGGATGAGGAACCTGCCCTGGAATGGATGGCCGAGAAGGTCCTGGGACTCAGGGTTTTCGGCGACGAAGAGGGCAAGATGAATCTGTCCCTGGAAGATGTGGCCGGGGACCTCCTGGTGGTGAGCCAGTTCACCCTCTACGGGGACACTCGAAAGGGGCGCCGTCCCAGCTTCATCAAGGCCGCTGGCCCGGAGTTGGCCACTGCCCGCTATGAGCGATTCCTGGAGATCCTCAAGGAAAGGGCCCCCGGACGGGTGGAGAGCGGGGAGTTCGGAGCCATGATGGATGTGGCGTTGGTGAACGCGGGCCCCGTTACGTTGGTGTTGGAGCGGTGACGATCCTTCCCTCCCTGATCCTCGCATCGGCCTCCCCGCGGCGGGCCAATCTGCTCACCCAGCTGGGTCTCGAGTTCCGGATCGAACCCTCCCACATGCCGGAGGAGGTTCTTCCGGGTGAACGCCCGGAGGGGCATGCGGAGCGCCTGTCACGGGAAAAGGCCCTCGAGGTATGGGCCGGGAACCGGACCTCCCTGGTCGTTGCTGGAGACACCGTCGTTGTCCTGGACGGCGAGATCCTGGGAAAACCGTCCGACCAGGAACACGCGGAGACCATGCTCCTGGCCCTTTCGGGTCGCACCCACATTGTCGTGAGCGGTCTGGCCCTGGCGATCCCGGAAGGGGAGTTGTATTCCGGGACCGAGAGCACAGAGGTGACCTTCCGGCATTTTGGCCTGGACGAGGCCCGGGCCTATGCCGCGACGGGGGAACCCATGGACAAGGCCGGAGCCTATGGGATCCAGGGGCTCGGGAGTGCGCTGGTCAGCGGGATCCGAGGTGATTACCACACCGTCGTCGGTCTCCCAGTCCCCCTTCTTCTCCAGCTTCTTCGCCGGGCCGGCTACTGGTACGAGTTCGGGGTACTGAAGCCCATACCCCAGGAGACAGCGAAATGAGTGGCACTCCTTCGATCCTGGCCATCGACCAGGGTACGACCGGATCGACGGCTCTCGTGGTGGGTCAGAACGGGCGGGTCCTGGGCCGTGGCTACACCGAGTTCACCCAACATTTCCCGAAGCCGGGATGGGTGGAGCACGATGCGGAGGAAATCTGGCGAGTGACCCGTGAAGTTGCGCGGAGCGCCCTTTCCAAGGCCGGATCGAGCGCTTCGGTGCAGGGGATCGGGATCACAAATCAGAGGGAAACCGTGGTCGTCTGGGACCGGGACTCCCTCGAGCCGGTTCATCGGGCCATCGTGTGGCAAGACCGGCGGACAACGGCCATCTGCGGTGAATACAAGGCGGCAGGGCAGGAGGATGGAATCCGATCCCGGACCGGACTCCTCCTGGACCCCTACTTCTCCGGCACAAAACTCACCTGGCTCTTCCGCAACAGGCCCGACCTCAGGGCAAGGGCGGAAGAGGGGGATCTCGCTGCGGGGACGGTGGACAGCTGGCTGTTGGCGCGGCTCACCGGAGGCGCGGTGCACGCGACGGACCACACCAACGCATCCCGGACCCTCTTGTACAACCTGGGGACGAAGGGTTGGGACCCCTCCCTCTTGAGCCTTCTGGAGGTCCCCTCGCCGATCCTCCCGGAGATCAGGGCGAGCGCCGGAACCTTCGGGATCGCTGATGGAGACGCCCTGGGATCGGAGCTTCCAGTGGCGGGAATTGCAGGGGACCAGCAGGCGGCTCTCTTCGGACAGGGGTGCTGGGCCGAGGGCCTGGCGAAGAACACGTATGGGACCGGGGCGTTCCTGCTTCTCCATACCGGCGACACGCCGGTGGCGTCCAGCCGGGGCCTTCTCACCACCGTGGCGTGCGACCCTCGAGGGGGGCCGGCATATGCTCTGGAGGGGTCCATCTTCATCGCGGGCGCGGCCCTCCAATGGTTACGGGACGGGTTGGGCATCCTGGAGTCCGCCGAGGACTCCGCCGAGTTGGCCGGCTCTCTGGAATCCAACGACGGCGTCTACTTCGTTCCAGCGTTCGTGGGACTTGGGGCTCCGCATTGGGACCCCAATGCACGGGGCACCGTTGTGGGTTTGACCCGTGGGAGCACCCGGGCCCACCTGGCACGGGCCGCCCTGGAGGCCATGGCGTACAGCACTGCGGATGTCCTGGGGGCCATGGAGGCGGATTCGGGGGTGGAGACCGTGGAACTCCGAGTGGATGGAGGCGCAGCCATGAATGATTGGCTCATGGAGTTCCAGGCAGGGATCCTGGGGATTCCCGTCCGTCGCCCCGGAATGGTTGAAACCACGGCTTTGGGCGCAGCTGGGCTCGCTGGCCTCGCAACAGGCGTATGGGAGACGGGTGAGGAGTTCCTTGCCACCCTGGGGGAGGCCTCGACCTTCTCCCCGGCGATGACCGACGCCCAGCGGGGTCGGGCCCTGGAAGGGTGGAGGAGGGCCGTGGGGACAGCTCAGGCTTGGTCCTCCTGGGGCGGGTCATGATGGGCGGGTCGCCCGGAACGGACGGAACAGGCCCGCCGCTCCGGATTTCGGTCGTCGGGGCCGGGGATGCTTCGCCCGACGAAGAGAGGGTGGCGGAGGCCGTCGGGAGAGCCCTTGGGGAAGCCGGGGCCGTAGTGGTCACAGGGGGACTGGGTGGGGTAATGGCGGCCGCGTCAAGAGGATGCCTGGGAGCGGGGGGCATCGCGATCGGACTCCTCCCGGGGACGGACCCATCCGATGCGAATCCGTGGGTGACGGTACCGCTGGCCACCGGGCTGGGGGAGGCGCGGAACGCCCTCGTAGTCCGAACGGCTGAGGCGGTGGTGGCCGTAGGAGGCGGTTGGGGCACCCTTTCGGAGATCGCTCTCGCGAGAAAAATGGGACTCTCCGTAGTGATCCTCGGCGATCCTCCGGCGGATCTCTCCCTTCCGAGGGCAAAAGACCCGGCGGCGGCGGCGGCATGGGCCTTGCACCAGGCAGGGGAACGAAGAAAGGGCGGATCGGCCGCTTGCGGACCCTAGGGCGAGGCCCCTGGCCACCGGTTTGACGTGTGCAAAACGGTGGAGGCCAATCATTTTTCGGCAGCAGGGAACGAATGGGGCCTCCGGGGTTTTCAGTGAGACGTATCCCCAAACAGATGATGGATTGAGGGGGGTGACCGCCTGGGTTAGATTGTCCCATTCCAGCGGCGGTTCGGCCGGAATCCATATTCCAGAAGAGGGTGAACGAATGAAGAACGGTCGGTTTTTTGTGGGGTTGGTGGGCGTTGCCTTGGTGGTGACCTATCTGGTCTGGACCGGCATCAGCGACACAATGGTGTATTATCTCACGCCGACGGAGCTCATGGCGAAGGTCGAGGAAGATCCGTCATTCCGTTCGGTGGGGGTGAAAGTCAGCGGGAGGGTTGTGCCGGGGACCTATGAGCAGGGCGAGGGAGAGCTGGTGCACCTGTTCCAGGTCCAGGACATCGAACATCCCGAAGTGACGTTCTCGGTGATCTATCAAGACGTCCTGCCGGATACGTTCACCGACGAGACGGAGGTGGTGCTGGAGGGGCGTTTCGGTGAGGACGACGTCTTCCAGGCAAAGACGCTCCTGACCAAGTGTGGAAGCCGCTACGAGGCGACGCCCGAGGATCTCGCCGAGAAGGAGATCGCTGAGTGACGGCCCTGGGGGAATTCGCCCTCTGGATCGCCCTCCCCATCTCCTTCTGGGGGATGGTGATGGGATTCGTGGGTGGAAAACAAGGCCGAGGTGACCTGATCCTGAGCGGGGAGCGAAGCGTCTACCTCGTCTTCGCGCTGCTCGCCATCGCCTCCTTGGCCATCACCAACGCATTCCTGACGGATCAATTCCAATACCAGTACGTAGCCGGGTACTCCAACCGGAATCTGGATACCTATTTCAAGCTTTCCGGCCTTTGGGCAGGACAGCGGGGGTCGCTGGTCTTCTGGGCTGTCTTGCTGGCTTTCTTCGCCTCCGTCACCGTCTTTCAAAACCGGAACAAGAATCGGGAGTTCATGCCTTACGTGGTGGGAGTGCTCCAGGGAATCCTGGCCTTCTTCCTCGTGGTACTCCTGTTCGCCGGGGTGAACCCCTTCGAGCAGCTTGGTTTCATGCCAGCGGATGGGCAGGGGTTGAATCCCCAGCTCCAGAACTATTGGATGACCATCCATCCGCCCGTCCTCTATCTGGGCTTTACCGCCTACGCCATCCCGTTCGCCTTTGCGATGGCGGCCTTGATGAATGGTCGCACCGATTCCCGCTGGATCGTGGTGACGCGACGCTGGACACTGGTGTCCTGGTTCTTCCTGACCAACGGGATCATCTTCGGGATGCGTTGGGCTTATGAGGAGTTGGGTTGGGGCGGGTATTGGTTCTGGGACCCGGTGGAAAACGCCTCGCTTCTTCCCTGGCTCACGGCCACCGCCTTCCTCCACTCCATCATGATTCAGGAGAACCGGGGGATGCTGAAGGTCTGGAACATGTCCCTGGTTCTCCTGACCTTCCTGCTGACCATCTTCGCGACCTTCCTCACTCGTTCCGGATTGATCGAGTCGGTTCACAGTTTTGCCCAGAACACGAGTATCGCCTTCATCTTCCTGGCCTTCATGGGGAGCATCTTCGTCGCCTCGGTGGTGCTGATCGTCTACCGGCTCCCGGGGCTCAGGTCGGAGAACCAGATCCACTCCTTCCTTTCCAGAGAGGCGGCATTCCTGTTCAACAACCTCGTACTGCTGGGGGCTGCCTTCGCAGTTCTCTGGGGGACCATCTTCCCGTTGGTAAGCGAGGCGTTTACGGGGCAGGCCATCTCGGTGGGCCCTCCCTTCTTCAATCGAGTGAACATCCCCATCGGTCTGATTCTCCTCGCCCTGACAGGGATCGGGCCGGTGATCGCCTGGCGGAGGGCCACGCGGCGGAACCTGAAGCGGAACTTCGCTATTCCGCTGGCAATGGGGGCGGTTGTCGTAGGGATATTCCTGGCCCTGGGGGCCCGGAACGGCTATGCCCTGACCACCTTTGGTCTGTCGGCCTTCGTCCTCACCGTGATCGCCACGGAGTTCTGGAAGGGCACGAAGGCGAGGGCACGCATCGAAGGGGAGGGGTTCGGCCCGGCGCTGGTCCACCTCGTCGGCAGGAATCGTCGGCGATGGGGGGGGTACATCGTCCATGTGGGGACGGTTCTCATCTTCACTGCCTTCGCCGGCCGGGCTTTCGAGGTCGAAGTCAGGAAAGTGATGAACCCGGGGGAAACGGTGACCGTGGCCTCGCCTTTCGGGCACACGTACACGCTTGCGTACGAGGGGATCTCGTCCTCCGTAGAAGAGAACTTCGACCGGTGGGTGGCCCTCCTTTCCGTGCAACGGAACGATCAGGCGGTGGGCTCCTTGACCACGGAACGCCGGTTCTACCGTGTGAACCGCCAGATGGTGACAGAGGTTGGGATCCGGTCCACGGCTCTCGAAGACCTCTATGTGATTCTCGCCGACGTCGAGGATTTCGAAGGGATGGTCGGGAATGATCCCGACGCCCAGCGGATCGTGGTTCAGGTCATGGTCAACCCCCTTGTCGGCTGGATCTGGTACGGCGGTGTGATCCTCACCATCGGGTCTCTCATCGCCCTATGGCCATCGGCGGAAGCCCGCCGGCGGTCTGCGGCCCTTGAACCTGCCATGGCGGGAGGCTCCTGATGGTCATCGTTTGGGCCATCCTTCTCGTAGGGATTTCCGTCTTCCTGATCCTCCAACCGATCATTTCCGGACAGGAGGCCCCACTCTGGAGCGCCGGGGAAGAACCCTCCGAGGCACAGTTCAAGAAGCGGGTTTCCCTCCTTCAACTCCGGGACGCGGAATACGAATTCGCCATGGGCAAGCTCGGGGAGGAAGACTACCAGATCCTGAGAAAGGAAATCTCCGGAGAGGCTCTGAAAGCCATTCGAGCCGAAGAGGCTGAGGTGGCAGGGGGCGCACCCGGAGCCTATGCGGAATCCAACGCGGAGATCGAAGAGGAGATCGCACAGGTCAGGCTCCAGTTGAGCGGGGGAGTGTTCTGCTCGGAATGCGGGCACCCGAACCCGGGCGGTAGCCGGTTCTGCGCCGAGTGCGGGACTCCTCTGCAGGTTCCCCAGCCGTCAGGGCAGAGCTGAGGGCTGTTCGAATACCTGTGGAGACTTCTCCCGACGACACCGGCCGGAGCCCCGAGTCCGGGGTCGTGGCCATGGAAGAACCCGCTCTCTCGGCAGAGGGGCTGGTGAGGGATTTTGGCCCCCTCCGCGCCGTAGACGGCATCGGCTTCTCCCTCTCGCCGGGCCAACTCATGACGGTGTTCGGCCCGAACGGAGCGGGGAAGACAACGCTTCTCGGAGTGCTGTCCGGGGGGTTGCGAGCTTCGGCGGGTGAGGTTCGGCTCCGGGGAATGAAACTCAGGACCGGGGACCCGGAATGGCACCGCCGAATCGGCGTCCTCTCGCATCAGTCCTTCCTGTACGGCCACCTTACTCTTGAAGAGAACCTCAATTTCTTCGGGAAGCTTTTCGGCTTGACCGACCTGGCGACTCGCGTGCCGATGCGCCTTGAACAGGTAGGCCTGGAAAAGCGGGCCAAGTCATTGGCGCGAACGCTGTCCCGGGGGATGCGACAACGATTGGCCCTGGCCCGGACTCTCCTCCACGATCCCGAGTTCGTCCTACTGGATGAGCCGTACACGGGGTTGGATGCCCACGCCGCCGCCGTGCTCCGCGGGGTTCTGGCATCCTTGAAGGATGGCCGTCGGACGGTGATCCTGGTCACCCACAACATCTCAGAGGGCCTGGAGATGGCGGATCGAGTCGCCATCCAGGTGCGGGGGCGTTTCGTCTTCCTGGATGACCGGTCCACGGTGGACGGCACCAGGTTCGAACAGTTCTATCGGGAGCGGGTGGAGGAGGTGGTGTGATGGAATACCTCCGGCAGGTGGGCGCCCTCATCTGGAAGGACGTGGTGGTCGAGTTCCGGACCAGAGAGCGGGTGGCGGCGATGGGTGGGTTCACGGTGCTGGTGGGAATCCTGTTCAACTATGCCATCGATCCCACCGTGGTCGAGCCTCAGGGGATCGCTGCAGGTCTGATCTGGATGACCATCATCTTCGGCGGGATGCTAGGGTTGGGGCGTACATTCAGCCTGGAGGAGGAGGAGGGTGCCTTCCAGGGCATCTTGCTCAGCCCCATCCCCCGTGACGCGATCTACCTGGGGAAGGTGGCGGGGAACTTTATCATTCTCACTGTCGTGACCGGGCTCGTGTTTGGAGTATTCGCCCTCTTTTTCGGTTTGACCTTCGGGAGGCACCCGGGGGCTCTTGCGGGGGTAGTCCTCCTCGGGATTCTGGGGTTTGTCGCCATCGGGACGCTGTTCAGTGCGATTTCCTCCAGGACCAGCATGGGGGACACGCTGCTTCCTATCCTGGTCTTCCCCCTGATGATTCCCGTGATCATCTATGGCGCGACAGCCACTGCGACGTTATTCGCAGGTAGACCGGTCGCCGAGGTGGACGGGAACATCCGGATGCTGGGCGCTTTTGCGGCCGTGGCCCTTTTTGCGGGGGCAGGGCTTTTTCGATTCGTTGTGGAGGAGTGATGAGTCCGAGAATCAGATGGTCGGGGGCAGCCCTGGGGCTGTTGGGAATCGCCACCACCCTGGTCCTCCATTGGATGGTCTTCTTCTGGGTTCCAACGGAGAGGACCATGGGGGTGGTCCAGCGCATCTTCTACATCCACGTGCCCGCAGCTTGGGTCGCCTTCATGGCGTTCGGTGTCGTCGCCATCTGCAGCGGCGTCTACCTCTGGCTGAAGGATGAGCGGCTGGACATGGCCGCGGTTGCGGCGGCAGAGGGGGGGATCCTCTACACCGCGATCGTGCTCCTCACGGGGCCGTTCTGGGGCCGTGTGGCATGGGGAACGTGGTGGAGCTGGGAGCCCCGACTCACCCTTACCCTCCTCCTGTTCTTCATCTACATCGGGTATTTCCTGGTCCGCTCGTCCACCGAAAATCCTGAGCGGGGGAAGCGGTTCGCGGCGGTCGTAGGAATCGTCGGTGCCCTGGACATCCCGCTCATCCATCTGAGCGTCACCTGGTTCAGGTCCCTCCACCCGGCCCCTGTCGTCATGAGGCCGGATGGGCCCAGCCTCCACCCGGACATGCTCGCCACCCTCTTCGTGGGGTTGGGTGCATCCACCCTGGTCTTCTTTTCCTTCTTCCTATTCCGGTATGGCCTGGAGCGAATGAACCGTGCCCTGGCCCACAGGGAAATCGCCGCGCAGGGGGCACCCCAGCCGGAAGGAGCCGCATCATGAGAGTCTTTACCGTAATCGCAGTGCTCGCCTCGGTCTTTCTCGCCCTCCCAGAGGCGGCCTTCGGTCAGGGGATGGCCGATGCCGACGCCATAGCCAGCCAGAATCTTCGGGGGTATACCCACATGTTTATCGCCTACGCCATCGCCTGGATCGTGGTAGTGGGATGGGTAGTCTCCATCGCACGTCGTCTGGGAAGGGTGGAGAGGGCCCTCAACGACTGAAGGATGGTCTGAACAGCGGGGGGATGCATGTCGGACTCCATCGTAGATCTTCGTAGCGATACCGTGACGCGGCCCTCGGCGGCAATGCGGGAGGCCATGATGACCGCTGAGGTGGGGGATGATGTCCTGGACCGTGACCCGACGACCCAGGCGCTCGAAGAACGGGTCGCCGAGCTCCTCGGAAAGGACCGGGCCCTCTTCTTCCCCAGCGGCATCCAGGCCAACCAAACGGCTTTGGCGGTCCACGGGAGGCCGGGAACCGAAGCCGTTCTGGAGGCGGGAGCACACATATTCAACTACGAGGAAGCGGCTGGGGCGCTGATCAGCGGGCTCCAACTGCACCCGGTGTCGGCTCCGGATGGCATACTCACGCCGGAGTTGATCAGGAATTCCATCAGACCGCCCTCTCGCTACAACCCGTCCACTTCCCTGATCTCCGTAGAGAACACGAATAATAGTGCCGGTGGGAGGATCCTCCCCCTGGAGACGGCGCTTGCCATCCGGGAAATCGCTCAGGAATCCGGCTTGCCCATACACCTCGATGGTGCCCGCCTCTGGCACGCCTGCGTCGAGACCGAGACCACTCCGGCAGAGGTCGCATCGGCCGGCGACACCGTCATGGTTTGTCTATCGAAGGGGCTCGGGGCGCCGGTAGGATCCCTCCTCGCGGGTCCGTCCGAGTTCATGGAGAAGGCGTGGCGGGTCCGTAGGCGCCTGGGAGGGGCGATGCGGCAATCGGGGGTCCTCGCTGCCGCTGGGCTCTTTGCCCTGGAGAACAACAGGACACGCTTGAAGGAGGACCACCGGAGGGCCCGCCTTTTGGCCAGGGGTGCCAAGAAGATCGAAGGCTATGATGTAGCCTCTCCCGACACGAACATCGTGATGCTGAACATCCAGGCACCGGGGGTCACGGCCGAGGTCATCCTGGCCTTCCTGGCGGAACGGGGGGTTCTGATGGTGCCGTTCGGCCCCAAGAGAATCAGGGCTGTCGCCCATATGGATGTAGACGATGAGGGAATCCAGCGGGCTCTGGGCGCGCTGGCTCTGGCAATGAGGGCGCTGGTCAGGGCCTGACTCCCGGCCCTTCGGCCTCCCTTCCTGTTCCCCGGCGGGTCACCCCGTCAGGTACTTCTCCAGAATCCGGTTGGTGCTGTCCAGCGCGGCAAGGACGGCGGCCCGCCCCGTGTTCTCATCTGTGCAGGGGAAGGCCCCCCAAAGGCGCTGGGTGTTCCCCGGCCCCCGAGCGTTTACGCACACGACCACCAGCCAGGCATCGAAGGCACGGAAAGCCTTCGCACCACGGAGCGTGAACTCCATCTTCCCCTTCGTCGATTGGGTGATTGCTGCCAACGCCGCCTCGGCGGAAGCCCGGATCTCCCCTTCCATGGTCTGCGTTCCTCGGGATTCCCCGATGAACCGTCGGTTCCCCTTCCACGCCATCCGAACTTCGGCCTTGCAGCGTCCATCGGGGAAACGCTCCAGCTGAAATCCCTCGAAGCGGAGACGGGTTCTGCGCTCGTCCATGCGTGGGTTCAATCCGTGGTGCAAGGATACTCGGGAGGTCCGGTAGGCTGGCCCCTCCTCCAGGTCCAAGATGGAACCCCTGCCGGAACCGGGGCAAGGCGTTTGTTCCTTGGCCTCAGCGTATGCTCCGCACGACGTCCCCCCGGATTTCGAGGACCTCCGGGCGTCCCCCGTAGTGCGCCGCCATCCCTACATCGATGCACCATACCCGGCCCCCGCAAAACGCGGTGATGCCTGTGGGCTGCACTGTGTGACCGACCACCATCCGATCCACTCCCAAGGTGTTCAAGACCCAACTCAAGGTGTCGCAGGCAGCCAGGTTTGGCTGGTCCGAGTAAAGGCGGCTCCATACCGGGCTCCGGTCCCCCCGTATCCACTCGGGTTGGGGATCATCGTTTCTGAGCCACGCTTGGATTGACCGGTTCATCTCGTCCAGCCCCATCTCTGCGTGCTCCGGGAGGATCCCGCCATGGACAAAGAGACTGGTTCCCACCACCAGGCCGGTGGGGCGACTCGCCAACTCCTGGGCGACCGGTCCACCTGGGCGAAAGGCCGCGGCCCGGGCCCGCTCCCCGGGATCCACGGACGCCAGGAGGGAATCAGGCGGATCGGCCTCGATCCCGCTCCCGAAGCTGCTGAGAGCAGAGTCCGTGACATACCGGAAGTCGAGGTAGGCGTTCATGAGCTCGTGGTTTCCGTTCAGGACATGAACGGCGCCCCCTGCTGCTTCTGCCTGGGTCTTCAGGTCGTCGAAGAGCGAGAAGATCTCTTCCTCCTCATCCCCCCTGTCCAGAATATCTCCTGTCTGCACCAGGACCAGCTCGCCCCCGATCCATCGATCGGCGGCGTCGATCGCGCCGGCCATTCGCAGGGCTTGGCGGGTGGCCTGGAGATCCCCGTGGAGATCCCCGATGGCGACGACACGTGTCGGGGCCGAGGGTTCGGCGGGGGCCTCCTCGGCCTCGGGCTCCGGGGGCGCGCATGTTGAAAGGGTCGTTGCCGGGAGGAGCAGGCCGAAGATCATGGCCCAGGGACGGCTCAGCGGCATGGCGCGGGTCCTCCTCTTGCGGAGTTGAGGGTATGCGAAGAACTGGCCTGAGCTTCCAGCCGGCTCGCGCCGAACACCGAGCGGAGGTTTCCCGGCTGTGGCGCCACATTCGCGCCGGACCTCGAGGTCGGAGGGACGCCTGGTGAGCCTAAGAAGGAGAGGGAGAAAAAGCAAAGGTGGAGGGGGGGCATTCGCCCAGGCTGGGACCGGCTACCGAGGGGGGTCGGCCGGGGATCCTAGTCTGAGCCTGAGGTAGTCTTCCAGCGTGTCTACGTCTTCAAGAGCGGGCAGGACGGCGACGTCGAGGCCGAGCTCTCGGGCCCGATTGAGGGTGGTCGACAACACGTCGCATGTGCTCCAGGGGATCTCCTGGAAGAGCCCCGGTGTGGGTGATCTCAAGCCCATGAGGTAGTACCCACCGTCGGTGGCGGGACCGATGACGACATCGGCCTCCTCCAGTTGATGGAACGCCCTTTCCACACCCTCTGCATCGACCCCGGGGGCATCCGTTCCTATGACCACGGCGGTGTCCGCCTCGCCGAGGGCCTCATGGAATGCCGCCTCCAGGCGGTCCCCCAGGTCCCCAGGAGCCTGGGGTCGGAACTCCAGGCCCTCGGAACCCAACCAGGCAGTGATGTGTTCCGTTGCGGTCGGCGGATCGAAGTAGACCACCGAACGGAATGGACCGCCTCTCACCTGATCCAACACGCTCCTCCCCAATGTCTGATAGATCCGCGCGGCCTCCTCCGGTCCCAGGGCTTCTGCCAGCCTCGTCTTTACCTTTCCGGGCACCGGATGCTTCGCGAAGACCAGCAATCGTCTTCCTGCGATCACGTCGGGGGGCGGGACCTGGGAGCCGTTACTCCCGGGCCCCGGTCCGGTGTCGGAGGGAGCGCTGGGGGACCCTGGGCGCCCCGTTCGCCGGGGCCGGTAGTAGGGTTGCAGCTTTCTGGGGGACACGCCCATCTGAAACAGGAGAATCAGAAGGGCATTTCGAAGCCATGCAAGCCACATTCCCTCCTCGCGATACCTCCGAGGGCTTGAGACGATGGAAGCCTGCACCCTCCTCCAGTCTCCGACAGACCTGAGCACCCGGAGAAGCTCGACGTCCTCCATGACGGGAACATCCGGGAAGCCACCCACCGATCGAAAGAGCCTTCTGGAGATCAAGAGGCCCTGGTCTCCGTAGGCCAAGCCAAAAAGGCTCTCCCGGGTCCGTTGTCCGGCCTCGATGAAACGCCAGAACCAGTGTTGTCCCTCCAAGGCGAAGGCGAAGGTTGCGAACTCACTCTCCCGGGCCTGCCTCAGCCAGGTTTCCAGGCTCCGGATCGAGCTCGGAGGCATTCGAACATCAGCGTGGAGAAAGAGGAGCCAGGGAGTGTCCAGGGCCCACGCGCCTGCGTTCATCTGGCTCCCCCGACCGCGGGGGGCCCTCACCACCCAGGCGCCAGATTCCCTTGCCAAGCAACGGGTTCGGTCTGTGGATCCTCCGTCAGCAACAAGCAACTCATGTGGGAGGGAGAGGCCGGACAGATCCTGGAGTAGAGCGGGAAGGTGGGCGGCCTCGTCGAGGGTGGGAATGACGATGCCCAGGACAGGTTTGCCCTCCGAGGAGAACCGATCTGGTCCCTCTCCTCCTGTTGGAGCCGGCGAGATCCTGGTCCTGCGGGACGACGGCTCGATGGGGTCGGGGGTCACGGCTCCTCCTCCCCCGTCCCCGGCGGTTCTACGGCTCCTGGGAGCTTGATATGGAGCCGCTTCAGGATGGTCGGAAGGAAGCTCAGGAGAACCAACATGACCCCGGCCGCCGCCATCCGAAAAAAGGCGTCTCTGGAAGCCTGGGTGGATCCTTCGAGAAGGGCATCGGCGAACATGGTGTATACGAAGGTTCCCGGCAGGATTCCCAGGCCGGTGGCCAGAGCATACTTGGACCATTTCATCCCCACCAATCCGCCACCGAAGTTCAGGGCGTTGAACGGAACCGCGGGGACGAGCCGAAGGGTGAGCAACCCTCTGAAACCGTGCCTGTTGACCGCCTGGTCGAGTCTCTCCATCGCGGGCCACCGGTCCATCTTCTCGCCGAGGATCTGCGTGAGCCCTTCCCGGCCGAGAAACCGTGCCAAGAGGTATGCCAGATTGGCGCCGATGGTAGCTCCGAGCCAGTTGAATACCGTCCCCCACCAGAGGCCGAATACGGCCCCACCCGCCAAAGTGGCGATCGTCCCCGGAACAGCCATGGCCACGGCTCCGGCGTAAACCGGGACGAAGATGAGGGGGGCAAGCCGGGAGGACCGAAGGTGCTCGATGCCCCACAGAATCCCCTCCCGCGAGAGGATCTCGCCGAGGGGCGTGAAACGTAGGGCCATCCCTCCCCCCCCAAGGATCAGGAGAAGGATCAGGAGCTTGTAGACCCCCGCTCTTCGGTTGCTCATGTCAGCCATCGGACCACTTTCTTGAGAATTCTTCCCCCGGTTCCTTCGAGACGCGTCCGTTGAAAGGCGTCTGCGGCCCTCTTCACACCCTCCGCCCTGGTGGGGTAGGGGAAGACGGTACCGGATATTTTCGAGAGGGGAATCCGGTTCTGCTTCGCGAGAACCAACGGTATCAGGAGCTCTCCAGCCCCGTGTCCGAGGATGGAGGCCCCCAGAATCCGACCTTTCCGGTCAGCTGTGACCTTCACGAACCCCCTGGTTTCCCCGTCGACGATGGCCCTGTCGAGATCGTCGAAGGGATAGACGAACGTCGTCCCTCCCCTCGCCTCTCCTTCCTGCTGTGTCAATCCGATCTGGGCGACCTCCGGATCGGTGAAGGTGACCCGCGGGATGCTACCGTAGTCGACCCGCTTCCTCACAGGGAAGATCGCGTTCTGGAGGGCGGTCTTCGCCATGTAATCGGCCACGTGCGTGAATTGGAGCCCCCCTGTCACATCTCCGGCGGCCCAGACCCCCGTTCCGGTGGTCCGGAGCTGGTCATCCACGATGACCGCGCCACCGCGCACTTCCACGCCAGCCCGCTCCAGGTCCAGGCCTCGGGTCAGGGGGCGGCGTCCTATAGCCACGAAGACCTCGTCCCCTCGGAGCTTGGTGCCATCGTCCAGTTCGATCTCCTTTCCCCCGCCGACGGAAACCGCTCTCACAGCCTTCACCCCCACCCTGAAGCGTATGCCCTCCTCTTCCAACATTTCTTGGAGGGCGGACGCGATGTCCCCGTCCTCCCGGGGGAGGATCCGCGGGAGCATCTCCACTACGGTCACCTCCGCCCCCAAGCGTTGATAGATCTGGGCGAATTCGAGTCCGACCGGTCCACCACCGAGAATGACCAGAGAGGCGGGGAGGTCGGTCTGGTCGAGTGCGGTGGAGTGGGTTAGATACCCGACCTCCGACAACCCAGGAACAGAGGGAACGGATGGCTCGGCTCCGGTAGCCAACACGAAACGCCTGGATTGAACCCGGCCCACTCCTTCCACGTCCACCACCCCGGGGCGGAGGAATCGGGCGTCCCCGAAGTGGACGCCCACCCCCATCTTCCGAAAACGATCCGGATCGTCGTGGCGGGCGACCTTTGCCTGCACCCGGCGCATCCGTTCCGTAACCTCCCGAAATGCATGAGACGGGGACGCCCCGGTCAGACCCAACTCCCCGGCGTGGCTCATGAGGTGAGCCAGTCGGGCAGAGGCGATGAGAGCCTTGGACGGAATGCACCCCGTCCACAGGCAGTCCCCGCCCAGGGCGTTCTTTTCGAGGAGGCCGGCACGGATCCCCAGGTAAGAGGCACCGGCGGCGCTCACCAAACCTGCCGTGCCACCTCCGATGGCGACTAGGTCGTACTCGATCGCTTTCACTCTCGTGTTTCCCCCGTTTGGATCGTTCCGCCCAGGCCTCGGGAGGGCCGGCCAGCCGTCGGTGTAATGGTTGGAGTCCAGATCAGTCCAGGACCGCCGATGGTTCCCGGGCACCGAACCCCCGTGGAGCCCGACGGGTTCCCGGAACCCACATTTCCCTGTCGGAACGGGGCGGTTCCATCGCCGAGGCCCGCGAGTCCCACCCGGTCATGTTCCCGCCCCGGAACCTCAAGTACCTTGTGGAGGTCACAGGGGACTTTCGCTTTCTCTTCGGGTCTAGTAATTTGATCTCCGTGACCGGAAACCCGGAGGCAGGCGCTCCGGCCTGAGTAGCGAACTCACCGCGCCATTTCAGACGTGAACTCCAAGGAGATGCGGAGATGTCCACGGCGGATCCCAGGGACCAGAAGGACAAAGCCCTTCAGACGGCCATCACCCAAATTGAGCGGTCTTACGGCAAAGGCGCCATCATGCGCATGGGGCTGGACGGGGCGAAGATCAAGATCGACGGGATCTCCACCGGTGCCCTCAACCTGGACTCCGCCATCGGCGTGGGGGGGATCCCCCGGGGTCGGATCACGGAAGTCTACGGGCCTGAGTCGAGTGGCAAGACTACCCTCTGCCTCCATGTCATTGCCAACGCTCAGCGCTTGGGCGGGATTGCAGCCTTCGTCGACGCCGAACACGCGCTGGACATCCAGTACGCTCGGAGGCTGGGCGTTGACGTCGACAACCTCCTGGTGTCCCAGCCGGACACCGGCGAACAAGCCTTGGAGATCGCCGAGGTCCTCATCAGGAGCAACGCCGTGGACGTGGTGGTGATCGACTCGGTTGCGGCGCTGGTGCCGCGAGCCGAGATCGAGGGGGAGATGGGGGATTCACATGTTGGCCTCCAGGCGCGCCTCATGAGCCAGGCGCTTCGGAAGCTCACGGGTGCCGTCAGTCGGTCCAACACCTCGGTGATCTTCACGAATCAGATCCGGGAGAAGATCGGGGTCATGTTCGGCAACCCGGAGACGACTACCGGGGGGAGGGCCCTGAAGTTTTACGCCTCCCTCCGTCTGGACATCCGCAGGATCGGGGCGATCAAGGACGGGCAGGACGTCGTCGGGAACCGGACACGGGTGAAGGTGGTGAAGAACAAGTGCGCCCCTCCCTTCAAGCAGGCTGAGTTCGACATTCTCTATAACGAGGGCATCAGTCATCTGGGTCTCCTCGTCGACCTGGGCGTCGAGAACGAGATCGTCTCCAAGTCCGGGTCCTGGTTCTCCTATGGAGACCTCAGGATGGGACAGGGAAAAGACAACGCGAAGGAGTTCCTCGTCGAGAATCAGGATGTCGCGCAGGAGATCGAAGATCGGCTGCGGGCGATCCTCCTTGTATCCGATCCCGGTTTGGAGGTGGAAAGTCCGGAGGAGGCGGTTGGGGAGGAGATTTGAACCGGGGTTGGAGTTCCTGAGCGGTTCCAGGGAACCGCCTGCGAATAGAGGGGTCCGAGGATGCTCGGCCCCCTCTCCTTTTTGGGAGGGATTCACCGGACCGTACGCCTGGCAATTGGGGGAGAAGTCGGTTGAGCAGGATTGGGAAATCAGGTTATACTCAGGGCTCGCTTCTGGCCCGTCAGGGCCACCCCTCCTCCTTGTCGAATCTTTGATGTCTGGTATGAACACTAGCGAAATCCGGCAGCGGTTCCTCGACTTCTTTGAGGAAAGAGGCCATGCGGTCGTGGGTAGCTCCTCCCTCGTGCCGAAGGAGGATGCCACCCTCCTCTTCACGAACGCGGGGATGGTGCAGTTCAAACGGACCTTCCTGGGCGCCGAGGAAAGGTCCTACAAACGCGCCGTGACCTCCCAGAAGTGTGTTCGGGCCGGGGGAAAGCACAACGACCTGGAGGAAGTGGGACGGACCGCTCGGCACCACACGTTTTTCGAGATGCTGGGGAACTTCTCTTTCGGCGACTACTTCAAGCGAGATGCCATCCGGTTCGCCTGGGATTTTCTCGTGGGAGAGCTGGGGTTGGACCCGGACCGGATGTATGCCACCGTCCATCACACCGACGATGAGGCGGCGGGCCTCTGGGAAGAGGTTGTGAAGCTGCCCCCCGACCGGATCTACCGTCTTGGGGATAAAGACAACTTCTGGCAGATGGCGGACACAGGCCCGTGCGGCCCGTGCTCCGAGCTCCACTACGATATGAGGGCGGGGGGAGAGAGAGGCCGGACCCTCTCGACTGCGGAGTTCGAGGATCTGGGCGAGAAGGGTGAATTCCTGGAGCTCTGGAATCTCGTCTTCATGCAGTACGATCGAGATGAGGAAGGCGTCCTCCATCCTTTACCCGCGCCGTCCATCGATACGGGGGCTGGGCTGGAGCGTATCGCCTCGGTGCTTCAAGGGGTGTCCTCGAACTACCATACGGACCTCTTCCTTCCCCTTCTGGAGCGCGTGGGGGAGGTTGTTGGCCGTCCTTATGAGCCCGAAGCCCCTGAGGGAGTGAGCTATCGGGTCTTGGCGGACCACGCCCGGGCCGTGGCCTTCCTCCTGGCGGATGGCGTCTTTCCCTCCAACGAGGGCCGGGGGTATGTCCTGAGGAGAATCCTCAGGAGGGCCGTCAGGCATGCCTATCTCCTGGGTCGACGGGACCCGACGCTGGTGGAAGTGGTGGACGCGGTCATCCGCGAGATGGAAGACGCCTGGCCGGAACTCGGGGCCGGGAGGGAGCATATTCTCGAGACCACCCGGGATGAGGAAAGGCGGTTCCTCGCCACGATCGAGGGAGGGATGGCGCGGTTCGACGAGCTGGCTCCCAGATTGGACGCCGGCTCCCCACATCCCGGGCGCCCCCCGGAGGTCATTGCCGGAGAGGACGCATTCCGCCTCCATGACACCTTCGGGTTTCCATTGGACCTGACCGAGCTCATGGCCAGGGAGCGGGGCTACGAGGTGGACACGGGGGGGTTCCAAGCTGCACTGGAAGCCCAGAGGGAACGGAGCCGAAACGATCGAGCCAAAACCGACCTGGCAGTTGGAGGAGAAGAGTTGCTGGCGGGGTGGACCGTCCTCCAGGATGGAACCCAGGAGTTCGTTGGCTACGACGCCCGAGAGCTGGATACGGTCGTCCTGTCCGTGAGGGGAAACCGGGACTGGCCGGGTCTCATCCTCCGGGAAAACCCGTTCTACCTGGAGGCCGGCGGACAGGTATCCGACCGCGGCGTGGTCGAGGGGGACAGTTGGGTACTCGAGGTCCGGGAGGTCCGGGTAGTCCAGGGGGAGACGGCCGTGTTTGGGCCGCTCTTGGAAGGTGCTCTTCCCGAGGTTCCCGGGGGGCCGATTCAGGTCCGAGCTATGGTGCCAGATAGACTCCGGCACGATACGGAGCGAAACCACACGGCCACGCACCTTCTCCATTCCGCACTTCGGGAAGTGCTGGGCGAGCACGTGGTCCAACGGGGGTCGTTGGTGGCCCCGGATAGGCTCCGGTTCGACTTCTCCCACACGGGTCCGCTGTCGCCTGAAGAGAGGGCAGAGGTCGAAAGGCTGGTCAACGATGGGATCTGGGAGGATCACCCGGTACAAATCAGGCACATGGCGTATGGAGAAGCCACGGGGCTAGGGGCGATGGCCCTTTTCGGAGAGAAGTACGGGGACGAGGTGAGAGTAGTCGAGGTCCCGGGGGTGAGTCTCGAGCTCTGTGGAGGAACTCATTGCCGGCACACGGGGGAGATCGGCCTGTTCCGGATCCTGGGTGAGACTGGTGTGGCGGCCGGGATCCGTCGCATCGAGGCCGTGACCGGACCCCGCGGATTCGACCACCTCAGAAAGTCGGAGAGGCGCCTCGAAGAGATCGCGGTCCAGCTCAAAGCCAGGCCGGAGACCGTGGCCGGCCGAATCGCACAACTCCAGGAAGAGAAAGAAGCCCTGGAGCGGATGCTGGAGGACCTCCGTAGGGGTGACGGGGCGGGAGAGGACGTGGTGGTCGAGGAACGTCTGGAGTCCCCTCGGGGGGAGATCGAGTTCAGGGGTGTTCGGCTCAAGGCCAAAGATCCGGACGATGTCCGAGCGTGGGGCGACGGCTTCCGGGAGGGAGGTCCTCGCCGGGTGGGCCTGGTGGCGGCAGTGTTCTCCGAGGACAGGATGTCTCTATTCGCTTTCGTCTCGGACGATCTCATTGGACTGGGGGTCAGGGCCGATTCGCTGATCCGTGAGGTGGCTTCCCTGGCCGGCGGAAAGGGCGGCGGGAGACCCCATATGGCCCAAGCCGGGGTCGGGGATCCGGGCGGGGTGGACTCTGCGCTGAAGGCCGCCCCTGGGATCCTCCGAGATCTCCTGGATTCG
The DNA here is from genome assembly GCA_039592115.1 of Gemmatimonadota bacterium. Taxonomy (GTDB): domain Bacteria; phylum Gemmatimonadota; class Gemmatimonadetes; order Longimicrobiales; family Gaopeijiaceae; genus JBDHCH01. The sequence continues at coordinate 55,767 of JBDHCH010000001.1, forward strand.
GCTTCTTGAGGAATGGGAGGAGGCGTTGCCGTGACCGCCATGAACCTGGAGGCCTGGCTTTCTGAGCGAACCCCGGACGTTCCCGGGCAGTTTCTCCCCTTTCTCCTCGAGGCTGGGGGGGAGGCCAGCGCCGAACCAGACCAGCTGGGCCGGATCGGTGTGGACTGCCTCGCCAAGGCTTTGAGCAGTCCGGGGCGAGACAGGGGAGCGGCGTTCGAACTGCTCACGGGGGACGCGTACCTTACGTATGCCTGCGAGGCGCTCACGGAGGAAACGGATGTGGGGAGGGGCCTGAACGCCCTGATCGAACGCCTGGGGATGCGCTTCCGTTGACTTCTGACGATACCTTGGGGTATACCGACCTCCACAATCACCTGGTCCCGGGTGTCGATGACGGGGCCCGGACGGTGGAGGATGCACTTGAGGGGATCGGGCGGCTATGGGAGGTGGGAGTCCGGACCGTCGTTACGACTCCCCATCTCGACGGATCCGTCACCCAGGTTCCTTCGGTCCTCACGCGCCGCCTGGAGGAGGTCGAAGAAGGGTGGGCCCTCCTAAAAGAAGCCACTGACAGCGCCTACCCGGAGCTGAACCTGTATCGGGGCCACGAAGTCATGCTCGACGTTCCGGACCCGGTCCTGACTGACCCGAGGGTGCGATTGGCGGAGAGCTCCGCCGTCCTGGTCGAATGGCCCCGCTTGCGGGTGCCACCTGCCACAAAGCCCGTGCTCTCCAGGCTCCGGGAGAGTGGCGTGACCGTTATTCTGGCCCACCCGGAGCGATACCACGGGTTCACCCGAGAGTCCCTTCTTCCGGGCGAATGGAGGCAGATGGGAGCTCTCCTCCAGGTAAACCTGGGATCGCTGGTGGGAGCCTACGGCGATGCTCCCCGAAAGCGGGCGATTACGCTTCTGGAGCGGGGTTGGGTGGATCTGATGGCAACGGATTTCCATGGCCGCCCACATCTTCCGGTCTACCTGGATCAGGCCCGGGAGGCCTTCGAAGTGTTCGGGGGAGGAGTCCAATTCGATTTCCTGGTCCGGCAGAATCCAGCTCGGATTGTGAGGGGAGAGGAACCCCTCGCGGTTCCTCCGCTTTCCATCCGGAAGGGCCTCTGGAAGAAGGTCCGCGAACTCCTCAACCGAAGAGAATAGGAGTAAGGAAGCCATGATGGGGAGTGATTCCGTCCGGCGGAGCCTGGAGGCTCTGAGCCGTCTGGCACTGGAGGTAGCAGAGGGGCTCGGTGACGAAGTGGAGGGGATCGGCCAGCTCACGAAGGAGTGTCTGGAAGGGGGGGGGCGCCTCTTTTTCTGTGGCAATGGTGGGTCCGCAGCGGATGCCCAACATCTCGCGGCGGAGTATGTGGTCCGTTTCGATCGGGACCGGAAGGCTCTCCCTGCCGTCGCACTCACGACCGACACGTCCATCCTGACCGCGGGCGGAAACGACTTCGGGTTTGAGTCGATCTTCTCGAGACAGCTCGAAGCTCTGGCATCCCGGGGGGATGTGCTCTTCCTTCACTCCACCAGCGGGGAATCCGAGAACCTTCTCCGGGCCGCAGCGGCTGCCCGGAGTAAAGGGGTGACCACTGTGGCGTTTCTGGCGAAGGGCGGTGGCCGATTGGAGGGAAGGGTGGACCGGGCCATCGTGGTCCCGACGGACTCCACGGCGCGGGCTCAAGAGATCCATCTGGCGCTGGGCCATGCCGTATGCGAGATCGTAGAACATGGATTGTCGCGAGGGAGCCTGGGTGCGTCTGCGGAGGAGTCTCGGACGGGGAGCGGACGCAACCCATGACGGACACGGTGGTCCTGATTCTGGAGGACGGAAGGGCCCGGGAGAAGGAGCAGACGCTGTTCTACCGGGGATTGGCGGTGGAGGCCTCCGAACGGGAGGACGTCGAGCTTGCAGAACGGCTGAATGCCCTCCATGCGGATGAGCAACACCATCTTTCCCGGTTGACGGCGCGGATTCTGGAATTGGGCGGAGAACCGGGGGAGCTTTCTCTCCCACCCGTGCAGGTCCCGACCCCTGAGGCTTGGGAGGAAATCGCACGGGTCCGTGAGGAAGGGGAGGTGGCCTGGTACGCGGCCAGATTGGCGGAACCCCTCGACCCCGTTACTCGAGAGCTTCTTCAGGAGATTCTCGATTCGGAGAGACATCACTCCAGGGACCTGGGTGGCAAATGGATGTCCGCTTAGGAACCTGTCCCGGTAATGGGGTGCGGCCGCGTTACCGGGACAGGCTCCGGGCGGTCCATCCCACGGAATCCGGGGAGGAAGAGAACCATGAACGACCTGTTGGATCTGCGTGGCAGGACGGCGGTGGTGAGGGGGGGATCCAGGGGGGTGGGGAGGGCCACGGCTCTTCTCCTCGCCAGGGCCGGGGCCTCCGTGGGGATCGGGTACCGGAGCCGGACCGACGAGGCGCTGGAGACGGTCCAGGATCTGGAGGGTTTGGGTGTCGTGGCCTGGGCCCAGGCTGGGGATCTGGGGGATCCGAGGGACGCTCGAGGACTCTTCGAGCGAGCGGACCAGGAGTTCGACGGCTTGGATTTCTTCGTTGGGAACCACGGAATCTGGCCCCCGGACGATATCCCCATCTCGGCCATGGAAGACGCCCACTGGCGAAGAACCATGGAGGCGAACCTGGATTCCATCTTCTTCACGACCCGAGAGGCTGCGAGTCGACTCCGGGACGACGGGCGGATCGTGTTGGTCAGCTCCACGGCGGGGCAGCGGGGAGAGGCTTTCCACGTCGACTACGCCGCCAGCAAAGGGGCGCTCATTTCCATGGTGAAAGGGCTGTGTGTGGAGTTGGGCCCGCGGGGAATCACGGTGAACTGTGTGGCCCCGGGATGGGTTGATACCGAAATGGCCGCGCCCGCGTACAGCGGAGGGCGACGGGAGGCCATCGCCGCATCGATCCCCATCGGCCGAATCCCTCCACCGGAGGATGTGGCCGGCCCCATCGTCTTCCTTTGTTCCCACCTCGCCAGACACATTACGGGAGAGGTCCTCAACGTGAACGGAGGAGCGGTGCTGGCGGGATGACGGACGTGATTCCGATCCCCCCCGGCTTTGTTCGCTGGGCCACTCAAACCCTGGAGGATGCAGGGTTTGAGACCTGGGCGGTGGGCGGAGCCATCCGCAACACGCTTCTCGGAATCCCGTCCGGTGACTGGGACCTGGCCACGAGGGCGCCCCCCAACGTGGTCCGCAAGCTCTTTCCCCGAACGGTGCCCATCGGGATCGAACACGGTACGGTGGGGGTGCTCACCCGCAGCGGCACCATGCTGGAGGTCACGACCTTCCGTAAGGACGTCGAGACGTTCGGGCGGAAGGCGGTCGTCGAGTTTGCCGAGACGCTCTCAGAGGATCTTTCCCGTCGGGACTTCACCGTGAACGCCATCGCGTGGCATCCCCTCACGGGAGGGTTCCAGGATCCCTATGGGGGACGACAGGACCTCGAAGCGGGCATTCTGAGAACGGTTGGGGACCCCCGTGACCGGTTCTCCGAGGACTACCTCAGAGTGTTGCGGGGCCTCAGGTTCTCAGGGCGTTTTGGGCTCCTCATCGAAGAGGCCACCTGGGAGGCCTTGCGAGGATCGGTGGATCGGATGGGAGTCCTTTCCCCGGAACGGGTGCGCGAGGAGCTAATGAAAGTGCTCACGGAGGATCCTCGCCCCTCTGGAGCCCTCTCCCTGTATCGTGCCACCGGGATCATGGAGGCGCTCTACCCCGAGGTGTTGGCAGGGGGGAAGGAGCTGAGGCACGGCCGGCATGGCGACCTCTGGACATGTTCCCTGCTCCTCGCCGATGCCCTCTCCCCCCAATGTCCTCTCCTCCGTCTGGCAGCCTTCTTCCAGGGTGTGATGAAGGGGGAAGGCGACCGGGGGAACGATAGGGCCGCCGCACTCATGATTCGGCTTCGGTTCTCCAACGCAGAGATCCGAGCCGTCACGGACCTGATCCGCACCGGGTTGAAGGCGCCAACGAATCTGAGGTCACCTGCCGAGCTCAGGCATTGGCTTCACGAGATTGGCCCTGAGAACCTTCCTTCTCTCGCCAGAATCTGGCTGGCAAAGGCCCGGCTGGACCAACGACGGTGGGGTGATGCACCCCACGATGTGGTCCGACTTCTGGGCGACCTGCGGGCACAGGTGGCTTCGGGTGCCCCGATCCGATCCGAGGATCTCGCCCTGACGGGCAGGGACCTCATCTCTTTGGGCCTGAGGCCCGGGCCCCACTTCGGGGAGATCCTCGAGGCCCTCATGGGCCAGGTCCTGGACGATCCTGCCCTCAATCGTCCGGAGGTCCTTCGAGAGCTGGCGGCGGACTGGTGGTCCCGGGAAGGAGGGGATGCCAGGTGAGTGAGTTGGAGCTTTTCTCTGGCGAGGGAGGAGCGGCGCCGGGCCCGAAGCCCGGGTCTGTCAGTGATTCGCCGGCGCCTGATCTCCCGCTGGCCGCACGAATGCGGCCACGGACGCTGGAGGAATTCCGAGGTCAACAACACCTCCTGGGCCCCGGGAAAGCCCTTCGGGCGATGATCGATCGGGGCGAGTTGGGAAGCATGATCTTCTGGGGGCCTCCGGGATCCGGGAAGACCACCTTGGCCCACCTCCTGGCCACCGGTACGGATGCCGCCTTCGAGTCGTTCTCCGCCGTGACGGAGGGCGTCGCCAGGGTCCGGGAGATCATCGGCCAGGCCAAGGAACGACTGAGGAGTTCTGGACGAAAGACGGTCCTTTTCTGCGACGAGATCCACCGGTTCAACAAGGCCCAGCAAGACGCATTTCTCCCCCATGTCGAGGATGGGACCGTGGTTCTCCTGGGCGCGACCACGGAGAACCCGTCCTTCGAGGTCGTTCGGCCACTCCTCTCTCGAGCCCCGGTCTTCGTGCTGGAGGCTTTGGAGGAAGGTGAGCTCATCTCCATCCTCTTCGAGGCGCTCGAGGACGAGAGAAGGGGCCTGGCCGACAGAGCCCTGGCTTGGGACGAGGAGGTTCTGCGGTTGATCGCCACAGAGGCGGATGGGGATGCTCGGAGGGCTCTGGGGATTCTCGAAGGCGCCGCGAACCTGGCCGAGCCCGGAGGCACCCTCACCCTGCAGGGGGTCCGTGAGGCGGCCCAACTCCGGTTTGCAGTGTACGACAAGGGGGGGGAGGAGCATTTCAATCTTATCTCTGCCCTCCACAAAGCTGTCCGGGGGAGTGATCCCGATGGGGCACTCTACTGGTTGGCCAGGATGATCGATGGGGGGGAGGATCCCCTTTACCTGGCTCGACGACTGGTCAGAATGGCCATCGAGGATGTTGGCCTTTCGGATCCGGTCGCCTTGCAGGTGGCGATGGCAGCCAGGGACGCCTATCACTTCCTGGGGTCTCCCGAGGGCGACCTGGCCTTGGCGGAGGCGACCCTGTATCTGGCGACCTCCCCCAAGTCCAATCGGACCTATGTCGCCTGGACGGAGGCAATGAAGACCGCCAGGGAAACCCCGGGCGCTCCCGTTCCGATGCATATCCGGAATGCCCCGACGGGCCTGATGAAGGAGCTCGGGTATGGGGATGGATACCGGTACGATCACGATGAACCGCACGGGGTCGCGGCTCAGAGCTATCTTCCGAGGTCACTCGAAGGCCGATCGTTCTATCGGCCAGGGGTATACGGCTTCGAGGTCACCATCCAGAAACGTCTGGATTGGTGGGCCCAAAAGCGTCAGAAAGGCGGGGGCCGCGGCCCGGGGCAGGGGAGGGACCAGGAAGGAACCCACGTCCCCTGGGATGGGGAAGAGTCCGGACCCGGAGGTGGGACGGAAGGGTAGACGAGAGGGAAGAATGTCCAGGACCGGCGAGGCCAAATGACCAGGATACCGATGCGACTCGAGATTCTTGGAGTCCGATCAGCTCTAGTAATCGTCAGCCTCTCAACTCTTTTCCAGGGCTGTGCGCTCTTCTATCGGGCGCCGGCCGTGGAAATCGTGGACATCGAGATCCTATCCCTCGGGCTCTCCTCCGGAACGGCCGAGGTCGTTCTGGACGTGACGAACGAGGGTAGACGCCAGATGGAGATCAGGGGCTTCTTGTATGAGATCGAAGTGAAGGATCCCCGGGAGGACGGAGGCTGGGCCTCTTTGGCCGAGGGGTTCTTTCCTCAGGAGTTCTCCATTCCCGGGTCGGAGACCAGGCGAGTGGCTGTGCCGGTTCCGTTCCAATACGCTGCCTTGGGTGCCGCGGTTCGGAGTTTCCTGTCCGAGGGTGAGGTCCCGTACCGGTTGAAGGGAGAGGTCTGGATAGGCGGGGACGGTCTCGGTCTTCAGATTCCATTCCGAGATCAAGGAGTCCTCAAACCGTGAAGCGGATCCCCTCGCCGGGCCCCGGGTTTTCCCGTGTGTCGGGGCGCTTCCCTCTACTCCCGGGCTCCTGAGCCGGGAAGGAACCCAGCATTCCGACTCAGCTCATCGACAACCGCGTGCCCGTTGAACGGGCCATCCTGGTAGGAGCGCCCACTCGGAGTGCCAACCCGAGGATGGCCGAGGAGCACCTGGAGGAGTTGGCTCGGCTCACGGAAACGGCGGGAGGAGAGGTAGCTGCGATTCTGCGGCAACGCATCGACGCGCCAAATCCGCGGTATTTCATCGGCGAGGGAAAAGCGAAGGAGCTGAAAACCCTTGCCCAGGAGTCGGGAGCGAACCTCTGCATCTTCGATGATGAGCTGTCTCCGGCGCAGGGAAAGAACCTCGAGGACCTGGTTGGCGTTCGGATCATGGACCGGCCGGAGCTGATCCTTGACATCTTCGCGACTCGTGCCAGGTCCCGGGAATCGAAGATGCAGGTGGAACTGGCTCAACTGGAGTACCTCCTCCCAAGGCTTCGGCGGATGTGGAGTCACCTCTCGCGGATTCGAGGCGGGATCGGACTCAGAGGCCCCGGCGAAACCCAGCTGGAGACTGACCGCCGGCTTATCGGGACCCGCATCGCTGATCTCAAGGGGAAGCTGAGTCTGGTGGCCCGGACACGTGCCATTCAGCGTAAGGGAAGGGAGGGAGAGTTCCGGGCAGCTTTGGTAGGGTACACAAACGCCGGGAAGTCCTCGCTTCTCCAGGCGCTCTCCGGAGCGGAACTCTTCGTTGAGGACCGCCTCTTTGCGACGCTGGACTCGGCTACTCGGGTCGTCGACCTGGGCTCAGGGCACCAGGCTCTCGTCACCGACACGGTAGGCTTCATCCGGAAGCTACCCCATCACCTGATCGCTTCCTTCAGGTCTACCCTGGAAGAGGCCCGTGAGTCGGACCTGCTCCTCCATGTCATCGACGCGTCGGACCCCGACTGGGAGGAGCACCGAGAGGTAGTCCACGAGGTACTGGGGGAGCTGGACCTGTCCGGACGTCCCCAGCTGCTCGTTTTCAACAAGACGGACCGGATCACTCACCAAGAGGAGGAGACCCTCAAAATCCGGACCCGCGCCTTGGAGGAGACCCCGGCGGTCTTCGTTTCAGCCCACAGGGGAACCTCACTGGACAAGATCCGAGATGCTCTGAAGGCCAGGATAAGGGTGCGGCTCAAGGAGATCCGGGTATCGGTGCCCGCGGGAGACGGAGAGACTCTTGCATCCCTTTATCGGGACGGGGAGGTCCTATCCCAGAGGGGGGAGGGTCCCGTGGTCGAGGTAGATGTGCGGATCCCCGCAGCGCTGATCGGGCGCCTTCTCAACAGAGACGGCATCGAAATCCGGGAGCTGACCTGAGAGCATGTCGGAACGGCTATTGTTCGTCGGCCCGGGCAGGGCGGGGCTCTCCCTCGGCTATGCCCTGTGGCAGGCGGGAGCGGTAGCCTCCCTCACCTATTCTGGGAGGAGGCCCGACCCGCCACCTCACCCCCTCTTCATCGAGGGGAATGCCGAGTATGTGTTTGGATTGGAGCGGCCCGGGGAGGGCACCACCGCGGTCTTCCTCTCCGTTCCCGATCTCGTCCTTCCGGAGATCTCCTTGGCCCTGGCGGCTCATGGCGAAGCACCGGGGGGGTGTGTGGTATTCCACCTATCCGGGGCGATGGGCACCGATCCTCTGGTCCCCCTTCTCGCCCAGGGTTACGGAGTCGGCACGCTCCATCCCCTTCAATCCCTTGCAGATCCGGTCCTTGGAGCCAGGCAGCTCCTGGGGATCCATTTCGCCCTCTCCGGTGATCCGAATGCTCTGGCCGCCGGTCGGAGAATCGTCCATCATCTCGGCGCCACGACGGTATCCGTCCCGGTCTCCCAACGCCCCCTCTACCATGCTGCGGCGGTTTTCGCTTCGAACTACCTGGCGGGACTCATCTCCGCTGCAGGTCGTCTCATGGCTCAGGCTGGAATCTCGGAGGAGGAGGCCCTCCAGGCGATCCTCCCCCTGGCTCAGGGGAGTCTGGAGAACCTGGAGAGGATGGGACCCGTCCAGGCTCTGACTGGTCCCGTCTCGAGAGGAGATCTGGAGACGATTCGATTACATTTAAGGATTCTGGAGCCCAGGGAACGGGCCCTCTATGCGGCGCTGGGCGCTGAGATCCTCCATCTGGCGAAAGAAGGTGGCTTGGACGAGGATGTGGCGGAGGGAATTCGAGAACTGCTGGAGAGAGAAAAATGAGGCTCTACGTCAACATCGATCACGTGGCCACGGTCCGGCAGGCCAGGCGGACAGACGAGCCGGATCCGGTCCGGGCCGCGGTCCTGGTGGAGCTGGGGGGCGCCCATGGCCTCACGGTCCACCTCAGGGAAGATCGCCGGCACATCCAGGACCGGGACGTTCGACTTCTCATGGACACAGCCAGAACAGGGGTCAACCTGGAGCTGGCCGCCTCCTCCGAGATCCTCGATCTAGCCTGTGACCTTCGCCCACTTCAGGCGACTCTTGTCCCAGAGAAGCGGGAGGAGGTGACTACCGAGGGCGGTTTGGATCTCCGGAATCCTGAAAACCGAGCCACGCTGGCCGTGGCTGTCTCTCGCCTCGGGGATGCTGGAATCAGAGCCTCTCTCTTCATCGATCCGGACCTCGAATCCATCCGATGGTCCCGAGAGTTGGGTGCCGAGGCCGTCGAACTCCACACGGGTGAGTATGCGAACGCGCGGGGGGAAGACAAGGGAGCTGAGCTGTCCCGTTTGGCAGAGATGGCTAGGGAAGGGAGGTCGATGGGCTTGGCCGTGCACGCCGGTCACGGGCTCACATACGAGAATGTGATCCCGGTGGCCGCCATTCCCGAGATCGAGGAGTTGAATATCGGCCACAGCATCATCTCCCGGGCTGTCTTCGTAGGGATCGAGCGGGCGGTAAGGGAAATGTCAGATCTTCTGGAGAAGGCACCGAACATGGTCTCGGAAGGGGGGAGCTGGTCGCCCCCTGTCGGATTCTGACGGTGTGTTTGATCGAGGGGGATCTCGGTCCGTGAGGATGAATTGGCGGGCCGTTCTCGGACTCGGGATCACGATACTGCTTCTCTGGTGGGTCCTGAGGGGGGTGGATCTGGCCGTGGTTTGGGCGGAGGTGAGAGGCGCCGACTTCGCTCTTCTCGCACTGGCCGTGGCAATGGTTACGGTCACATTCCTCTTTCGAGCCCTCCGGTGGAGGGTCCTGCTCGCCCCTCTCAACTCCGGGACCTCCCTCAGGTCTCGGTGGGTGGCGGTGAACATTGGTGCCATGGCGAACAATCTCCTCCCTGCCAGGATCGGGGAGTTCGCACGCGCCTATGCCCTCTCCCGCCTCGAGCCCATCTCTGTCAGCGGAACGTTCGGCTCACTGGTGGTCGAGCGGTTCCTGGACGGAATGGCGCTTGTCCTCTTCATGTTCGTCGCCATGGCCGCTCGGACGTTTCCCTCGGACATGCCCTCTGGGGACGCGGCTCTCGGGGGGATCATCCACACCGCGCCGCTCTTCTTCGGCGGTATCCTGGTGGTCATGGTCCTCTTGCTGATGTTTCCCAGGCCTCTTGTCAGGATGGCGGATGGGCTTTCCAGGTTCCTCCCGAGAAAGCTTGCCCGACTCCTGGTGGATGCCTTGGAGGCTTTTCTGGATGGCCTGAAGGTCTTCCACAGCCCTCGGCTCGTCGTCCAAGCCGTGGTCTGGAGTCTGGTTGTCTGGGCGTGGCAGTCCCTGGGGTTCTGGGTAGCCCTGCGGGCGTTCGGGATCGAGGTCGGGTATGACGCTGCCCTGTTCGTCAACTCCATCGTGGGGTTTGCGGTCGGGGTTCCAGCGGCGCCGGGGTTCTTTGGCACGTTCCACGCCGGAGCGAAAATGGGCCTCGGCGTGTATGGGGTCGCCGCGGAGCCCACCTTGGCGTTTGCCTTCGGGTTTCACCTGGGCGGATTCGTCCCTGTCACACTGATCGGTCTCTTCTACGCGTGGAAGCTTGGGTTCACCCTGAAGGAGGTCGAGGCGTCGGAGGAGAGAGTGGAGGAGGCCGTGGAAGAGGCGCACCCGGAGCTCCCCAGAGGGGCGGGCAGAGGGGATTGAATGGTCAGCGTCTCGGCGCCCGCTAAGGTGAACCTCTTCCTCCGGATCCTCGCCCGAGAGGATTCGGGGTACCACCAGATTGAAACGCTCTTCGCCGCGTTGGAGTTCGGCGACGAAGTCACGGTCTCCCTCAGCGGGGAGGGGATTTCCCTTGCCGTGGATGGGCCTCACCTGGGCCCCGATGAGGAGAATCTGGCCTATCGCGCAGCAGAGGAATTTCTCAGGTGCGCCGGGCGGGAGGTGGGGATCCAGATCCAACTGGCGAAGCGGATCCCGCCTCGGGGTGGGTTGGGAGGTGGTTCCTCCGATGCCGGAGCGGTGCTCAGAGCCCTGGATGCGTTGCTCCCGGGCTGGGTGAGCCCGGGGGATCTCCACGAGGTCGCCAACCGCTTGGGGTCTGATGCGGCCTTCTTCCTCTCTCCTTCCCCTCTGGCCCTGGCATGGGGCAGGGGGGACCGGATTCTGGCCCTCCCTCCTCTTCCCAGGGTACCGGTTGTCCTGTCGATCCCCCCCGTGGGCGTTTCCACACCCGAGGCCTATCGGATGCTGGGGGAAGGCACAACCCCCGGGGGTCCCACTCCGGCCACCGCGGCGTGGGCGGTGGAGGACTTCTCGAGCTGGCAACGGGTGGGGGAGAAGGCTCACAACGACTTTGAGGGTGTAGTGGTTGCCGGCCACCCTCTTCTGGCGCCGTTGCGCCGCGCGCTCGCTGAATCCGGTCCCATACTCTCTCTCCTGTCCGGGAGTGGGGCGACCCTCTTCGCGATATTCGAGACAGACGACCTTGCGGAAGCGGCCATTGACCAACTCGTGCCCGACTTTCCAGGGACTCGGTTCGTCCTGACCCATACCCTGACGCAGGTGGAGGACCCTTCTCCCGTACCCGGGGTTGAAGGATGACCGGTAAAGGCTGTACGATTCTTTAGGCAGCAACCGCTGCGTGGCCCGTCGTCTAATGGCAGGACACCGGTCTTTGGAACCGGCGGTGGTGGTTCGAATCCACCCGGGCCAATTCTGAACTTCCCTTCAAAACACTATGTGGGACAAGGCTTTCCGGCTGTACGGCGGTGAGGGTGCCGTATGGTTGGTGAGGCGCGTTTTGCCTCGATTGTGCCGGGACTGTGCCATTGGAAGGCACAACTACGAAGGGATTCATCCGGTTGCAGCCTTCCGAATCGGCACCACTGTTCGCTGATCCTCTGCCGCGAACAGTCGCGCCAACTTCTCTGCGCCGTCTGTCTGTGCTGCGCTATCCACGATGGCGTACCGCTCATACACGCTGTCGGTTCGATGGCCTGTGAACGATTTGGCGACGCTGCGAGACACCCCAGCACGCTCAAGGTTCATGACTGCGCACCTGCGCAAGTCGTGGAAGATGGTGCCCTGGAGTCCGGCCCTTTCGCAGGCCGCGTTCCACCCCCACCGCATCTCGACGATCTGCTTGCCGCCGCGACCTGGGAAGACCCACGGGATTATCGTCTCTTTCTCTTTCTCCAGTGCCGTGACCACCCGGCGCTGTTCTTCTAGCAGTGCCCTAAGGTCTGGAAGCGCCGCGAACGGGAACGTCTTCGGCTTCTTGTTCTTCGAGTCGGCGACCTTCACCCATACCTGGCCGCGCTCGAAGTCCACTTGGTGCCATTGAAGGCGCGTGATCTCCCGCTTGCGCCATTCGGTCATGTAGGCGAACCAGGTGACCGGCTTAAG
>JBDHCH010000002.1:0-67932 GCA_039592115.1 Gemmatimonadota bacterium
GCCAACCGTACCAGCGCCCTTCGCGCTCCGGGAGCCACGTGCGCCTCCAGTGCCGGGAGGGCCGAGTGGCGGAGGAAATTCCGAGGGATCTCCAAATCCAGGTTGGATGGGTCCTCCCTGGGCCGGAGTCCCCGACTGGCGGCGTACGCCTCAAGCTCCCGGCGGGGGAAGGAGAGGAGTGGCCGGAGAATCCCGGGGTGGCGGCGCCTGGGAATCCCGCCGAGGCCGGTAAGTCCGGTCCCCCGCAGGATTCGGAAGAGGACCGTCTCCGCCTGATCGTCGGCATGATGCGCCGTCAGGATCCAGGTCGTACCGGTTGTTTCCCGGGCTCTGAAGAGAAACTCGTACCGACGTTCCCGCGCCTCATTCTCGGACGTCGGGACCGGGTCGGCCCTCCCTTCGACGACAGGGACGTCCCAAGCCCGGCAGATCCCCCTTGCCCAGTGGGCATCTTTCCCGCTCTCCGGCCTCATCCCGTGGTCGAAGTGCGCGGCGTGGAGCTGGAGGTCGGGGAGGCCGCATCCGAACCGAAGCAGGTGCAGAAGAACCAGGGAATCCAACCCCCCGGAAAAGGCCACGAGCAGCCGCTCCCCGTCCTCGAAGATGCCATGGTTTCTCAGCTCCCGGTCGAACCTGAGGAGAAAAGCCTCATCATTCACCGGTGTGGCGGGATCGTGAGTCGGGCGGCGGAAGGACGTCATCCCCGGCTTCCATTCCCCAGGCATGGGGCAGGGGGCCTCCCCAACATCTCGGTCATGATGGGGGCCAGGAGGTCCGGTCGGTCCGTCTGGATGCCGTCGACGCCCAGAGAGAGGAGCCGCCTCATGTCTTCCGGTTCATTCACCGTCCACACGTGCACCGGGATGTTCCTGCGATGGGCCTCCCTGAGGAAGCGGGGGGTGAGGACCTGGAACCACCGGTCCCGCTCGGGAATCTGGAGCGCATCGACCCGGGGCGTGTAGAGGGAGCCGAGGGGGGTGCCCAAAACCGCCACGAAGGCCGTGACGTCCCGCCGGGACGCTCCCCACGGCCCCGGGTAGCCGGCCACCTTCCGCCGGTTCCGTTCCCACTCGGCCGCGACGAGAACTCGTTGCTCGGCTCCATGGCGTCGGATGATCTCCACCAGGGGCACCGCCGATCCCCGATCCTTCGCCTCGACATTGAGGCGGGTGGAGGGGAAAGCCTCGAGTACTTCCTCGAAGGTGGGGATCCGGACCCCCTTCCCACGGAAGGAAGTGATCCCTTCGGTGTCCCGAAAATGGAAGCCCGCGTCCAACTCCCTGAGCTCCTCCTCCGGCTTTTCGTCCAGTCTTCCCGTCCCTTCGGTGATCCGGTCGACCGTCGAGTCGTGGAACACCATGACCACCCCGTCCCGGGAGGTTCGAACGTCCATCTCCAGCATGTCCGCACCCCAGTCATGGACGGAGGGCTCGAAGGCCGCCAGCGTGTTCTCCGGGGCCAGCCCGGCTCCGCCCCGGTGGGCGATGAGCAGGGGGCTCCCGGCCAGGTAGGGGTGGCCAGGTCGGGCTTGGGGCCAGGAACTCACGGAGTCGGTTCAGTCCGATGCCAGCTCGGCCTCCACCTCGCTGACCTCCTCCGGGCTCAGGCGGTAGAGGACATAGAGGACGAGGTCAATCAATCGGCCCGTCATCTTGAGTTCGGCGTCGCGGTGTTCACGGTCGTCCCCCTCGCAGCCGGCCGCTTCTTCCTCCAGCTCGACCACACGCGCCGCCAAGAATTCCAGAACGCCGGATACCGCCTCCGGGCGCGGCTGGGGCGGGGCGAGGGAGTCGGGTTGAACCTCCTCCAGCAGCAGGCCCCTGACGAAGGCGAGGAAACCGGGAAAGGCCAACTCCGTCAGGAACTCTTCATCCAACTGTTCCTCCCCGGTGAGTTTCTCCCACTCCAGATCGTTCCAGTAGAGCTCCTCGGCCGTCTCCCGAAGATGGATCGCATCCTGCTCCGGCAGAGGTTCTACGGTCTCCGCTCCGATCTGAAGTGGACGTCCCAAAATCTGCTGGATCCTGGTGACCCGTCCTGTGAGAAGGGTCGATTCCCGGTCTGCCATGGGTTTTGACGTTGCCGTTGGGGATAGGATTCGGTCCCGAGCAAAATACCCGGGATACGTGGTAAGGGGAATGGAGGCTGGCTTTCGGCCGCCTTCCTCCAGACGTCTTTTCCGGTCTGACCCGGGACCCTATCCTCTTTTCGGCGCTCCGCCAGACACTCCCCTCACCGGATGCGGATGATGAATCGATCCTCCCTGCATGCAGCGGCAGCCTTTCTTCTCGCCATTCTCCTTTTCCCAACTCCCTCCGTCGGGCAGACTGCCACTCTCCTTCGACCGGACGGGGTGTACGATGGCGAGACTTCCACGCTCAACAGCGGATGGGTGGTGCTCGTAGAGGGGAACCGGATCGCTGCCGTGGGTCCCCCCGAGCAGATCCAGGTCCGACGTGGCACCGAGGAAGTCGATCTCTCGGGTTTGACTCTCCTTCCCGGGCTCATCGAAGGTCACGCCCACCTTCTCCTTCACCCCTACGACGAGACGCCGTGGACGGATCAGGTGCTTCTCGAGTCGCTGGCCGAGCGTACCGCGCGGGCGGTGGTGCATGCGGAGAAAAGCCTCATGGCCGGGATCACCACGGTCCGGGATCTGGGGACCGAGGGCGCTGGATATGCCGACGTGGGGTTGAAGGCAGCCATCGAGAAAGGGGTCATTCCGGGCCCCCGGTTGATCGTGACCGGGAGGGCCATCGTGGCCACAGGGAGCTACAACCCCAGGGGAGCTCCGGAGTGGGACTTTCCGAAGGGGGCGGAAGAGGCCGACGGGTACGACGATCTGGTGAGGGTGACCAGGGACCAGATCGGCCGAGGGGCCGACTGGGTGAAGATCTACGCCGACTACCGGTGGGGGCCCGATGGGACCGCAGCACCCACCTTCACTCAGGAGGAGTTGAACACGGTAGTGGAGGTTTCGGAGAGCTCAGGCCGTCCGGTGGTGGCTCACGCCACCACGCCTGAGGCCATTCGCCGGTCGGTGGAGGCTGGGATCAAGACCATCGAGCACGGAGACGGAGGGAATAGAGAGATGTTCCGCCTCATGGCCGAACGAGACGTCGCCCTCTGCCCGACCCTCGGAGCCGGGGAAGCGTACGCCATGTACGGCGGCTGGCAGAAAGGGGTGGATCCGGATCCCGAGAGGATTCGGCGGAAGAAGGAGAGCTTCCGGATAGCCCTGGAGGAGGGGGTACCCCTCTGCTTCGGTGGAGACGTGGGGGTGTTCGACCACGGAGACAATGTTTGGGAACTGGAGCTGATGGTGGAATATGGGATGCCGGTGCCGGATGCCCTGAAGGCCGCTACCTCGGAGAACGCACGGATTCTGGGATTGGACGATGAACTGGGGCTGGTGGCGCCTGGATTTATCGCGGACCTCATTGCGGTGGAGGGAGATCCGACCACTGATATCTCCGCCCTTCGCCAGGTCCGGTTCGTGATGAAGGACGGCGTGATCTACCTGGAGCCGGCAGGGAACCCCTAGACCTTTATTTCTCTGCGGGGGAGGATCTTCATCACCAACCGGTCGTACCAGGCCCTGGGGAGGATTCGCGCCCACCAGGCCAACGTGGAGAGCGGGAACGGGTACCGGATCATCCGCTTCCTCTTCCGGATTCCCTCGACCATGATATCCAACGCCGGGTCCAGGTCCATGAGGAAGGGCATGGGATGCTTCCGGCCGGCGGTCATCTCCGTCTTCACGAACCCCGGATTGATGATTGTGACGTCCACACCCCTGGGAGCCACATCCAAGCGGAGCCCCTCGAAGAACGCGTTGATCGCGGCCTTGCTGGCCGAATAGGTCCCGTGATTCGGCAATCCCTGGAAGGAGGCCAGGCTGCTCATGGCCACGATCTGCCCACTCCCCCGAGCCAACATGCCCGGGAGCACCCCTTCCGCCGCCGTGACGGTCCCGAGGAAGTTGATGGCCATGATCCGCTCGACCTCGCGGCTGTCCAGATCATCCGCCATCACGTACTGGCTTACGCCGGCGTTGGCGATCATGAGGTCGATGGGCCCAAGGTCTTCCTCGCACTGCCGGATGGCGGCCAGAAGGGCATCTCGGTCCCCGACATCGCAGGGGTAGATCCTGGCCTCCCGGCCGACCGCCACCACCCTTTTGGCGAGATCCTCTAGGCGGTCCACCCTCCGGGCGGAGAGGCCAACATCATACCCCCTCCGGGCGAATCTCAGGGCCAGACCTTCCCCGAACCCGGAGGACGCACCAGTGATGAAGGCCACCTGGGATGGCGCAGTGGCGATTGGGTCTGCCATGAAGAGCTCCTGTGCGGATCAGGGCGAAGGAGGGGGATGCGGGAAAAAGAAAGACCATGTGGAAGCCCGGAGCCCACACTCCCTCATCTTCTCACGCCGAACATAGCCCCACGTTCCACGGAGAGAAAAGCACGTGCGATCCGTGGGCGTTGGCCCTGCTCCGGCCTTTGATGCCAGGCGCCTCGACAGACCGGCAGTTCCTCGCCACCAAAACGCCCCCCCGGGAGACTCCCGAGAGGCCGAAAACCCTTCTCTGTGTTGAGTAGCGGAGGAGGGACTCGAACCCCCGACACGCGGATTATGATTCCGCTGCTCTAACCAGCTGAGCTACTCCGCCGTAGACTTAAAAACTCATCCTGGCATTCGGGGGTGTCAAGGGGATTCGATGGGAAGTTCCTTGCGCCGGGGCGCCCTTTTTCGCAGGCTGAATATGCCGGGGAAGGCCTCGAGGTTGAAGGCCCTCCGATCAGCACCCGTACTCCGGAAAATGAGGGCTCGCCGGCCGCACCGTCCGGGGCCCGACATGCGCACCAGATTCAAGGAGAGAAACATGGATCCTGCGGCCATCTTCGTCCCCCTCGCGGCCTTCGGTCTGGGCGCCTTGTTCACTTCCCTCCGGATCCTCTGGGAATACGAGAGGGGGGTCATCTTCCGCCTCGGGAAGCTCACGCGTGCCAAGGGGCCAGGCCTCATCTTCCTGGTCCCCTTCGGACTGGAGCGGATGCGGAAGATGGACCTCCGGATCGTCGCGTTGGACATCCCGCCCCAGGATACGATCACCAAGGACAACGTCAGCCTCTCGGTAAACGCCGTGGTCTACTTCAGGGTTTCCGATCCAGCCAAGGCCGTTGTGGAGATCGAGGATTACTACTTCGCCACCAGCCAGCTGGCCCAGACGACACTACGCAGCGTGATCGGTCAGTCGGAGCTCGACGAGCTCCTGGCCGAGCGGGAACAGATCAACGAGATCGTCCGGGGGATCATCGACCAGGGTACGGACCCCTGGGGCATCGACGTCACCGGCGTGGAGATCAAAGACATCGACCTCCCCAAAGAGATGAAGCGGGCGATGGCGAAACAGGCCGAAGCCGAGCGGGAACGCCGCGGAAAGGTCATCGCGGCCGAAGGAGAATACCAGGCCTCGAAGAAGCTGGCCCTCGCCGCCAACGTCATCGAAAAGCACCCGGTGGCCGTCCAGCTCCGGTTCATGCAAACCGCCGTGGAGATCGCCGCGGAGAACAACTCGACCACGGTCTTCCCCATTCCCATGGAGCTCTTCGGGGCCATTTCCAAGGGCTCGAGTGGAGCGTTGACGGAAGACGAAATCAAAGCCCTGGAGGCGGGAGATCTGGATACCACAGCGCTCCCGGAAGGGGTCGAAGCTCAACTTCTGGCCGAGACCGCCAAGTCCATCCTCGGCCTCGAATCCGGAACGAAGAAGAAGGTGGAGGTGGAGCTGGAGGACGAGGAGGAAGACTGACCCGACTCGCCGTCGGTGAGAGGCGGATGCACACGAGGGGGATCGGAAATCCGATCCCCCTCTTCATCACCCCCCGGCGGAGAGCCGGATCACCGGATCGTATCCGACACGGAGTCCTCGGGTTGAGCGAGACGGTAGAGGATCTCCCCGTCCCGGATCATCCCGAATTTCTCCCTTGCCAGCCGCTCCAGGGTAGCGGAGTCGTTCTGGAGCGAATCGACCCAGGCCCGGAGAGAATCCAGCGTGGTCTGGAGGGCCGCCAGCTCCATCTCCTGGGTTACGATTCGGCTTCTCGCCCGGCGAAGCTCCAGAAGCGAGTACTCCCCTCCGAACACCGCGTAGTAGACCGCGAGCCCCAGAAGGGCCGGGAGCAGGAAGCGCCTCACCCTTCCCACAGTGCCCGTCCCGGATACCGGGCTCCACCTCCCAGGGTTTCCTGGATGCGAAGGAGCTGGTTGTACTTCGCCACCCGGTCGGTCCGGCTGGCGCTACCCGTCTTGATCTGCCCCACCCCCGTGGCCACGGACAGGTCGGCGATGAATGTGTCCTCCGTTTCACCCGACCGGTGAGAGATCACCGAGTTATACTCTGCCTCTCCCGCCATCCGGATGGCCTGAAGGGTTTCGGTGAGGGTCCCGATCTGATTGACCTTGATGAGGATGGCATTCGCGACACCCTCCTTGATCCCCCGGTCCAGACGGGCGGGGTTCGTCACGAAGATATCGTCCCCTACGATCTGGACCTTGTCCCCGACCGCCTGAGTCAGGGCCTTCCACCCATCCCAATCGTTCTCGTCCAGGGCATCCTCCACCGACTGAATGGGGTACTTCTGGAGCCATTCGGTCCAGAATTGAACCATCCCGGCACTATCGAACCGCTCCCCGGTCGACCACCGGAACTGGTACTCCCCCTCTTCAGAGAAGAACTCGCTGGCGGCAGCATCGATGGCCAGGACCAGATCCTCCCCGGGCCTGTAGCCCGCCCTCTCGATGGCCGTGAGAACCACTTCCACCGCTTCATCGTTGCTGCCCAAATCCGGGGCGAAACCGCCCTCGTCTCCGACTGCAGTGTTCTTCCCCTGCTCGGAAAGGACCTTCTTGAGGTGATGGAAAACCTCCGCGCCCATACGAAGACCGTCGGAGAAGCTCTCGGCCCCGATCGGCATTACCATGAACTCCTGGATGTCCACGTTGTTGGGTGCGTGAGATCCGCCATTGAGGATGTTCATCATGGGCACCGGAAGAAGGTCCGCAGAGGGCCCCCCCAGATACCGGTACAGGGGCATCTTCGTCTCCTCCGCAGCGGCCCGGGCGGAGGCCATGGATACCGAGAGGATGGCGTTGGCTCCCAGGCGCCCCTTGTTCGGCGTGCCGTCGAGTTCGATGAGGGTGCGGTCGATGTCCAGTTGTTCCCTCGCTTCGAATCCCCGAACCGCCTCCCGGATCTCTCCGTTGACGTGCTGGACGGCCTTGAGGACGCCTTTACCCAAAAATCGCTTCGGATCCTTGTCCCGAAGCTCCACAGCCTCGTGCTCCCCGGTGGATGCGCCGCTGGGCACAGCTGCCCGCCCCCGGGACCCGGTCTCCAGGATCACTTCGCTCTCAACCGTGGGATTCCCGCGTGAATCGAGGATCTCCCGACTCCGAACATCTACGATAGCTGACACGGCGATTTCCTCGCTAAGAGTTGATGTCTTTCCCGATCCCGGCCAGAACCGGGCCCTCCGTTCGATCCTCCGTCTCCCCTTTGAGCGCGAAGATGGCATCCCGGGATGCCTTCAGGAGGCGATTCCTGTCCCGGATGGTGGTTCCCTCGGTGGGGATGGGCTCCCCGATTCGGAGGCGGATCTCCCCGGAACGGATCCTCTTGTCACCCTTCGCCATGATTTCGCGGGTTCCGAGGATCGCCACGGGGACCAGAGGAACCTGCCCCTGGACGGCCAGCACGAAGGCCCCCTTCTTGAATGCCTTCAACCGGCCGTCGGGGGACCGGGTCCCCTCCGGGAAAAGGACCATCGTCAGCTTGTCCTCGTGGACCTCTTTCCAGGCCTGGTCGAGGGACCGAATGGCAGCTTCCCGGTTCCCACGATCCACGGAAACATGGCCGCACGCCTTCCAGGCCCGGCCGTACACCGGGATGTTTCCCAACTCCTGTTTGGCTACGAACCGGTATCGGACCGGAAGGGCGGCAGCCATGGCGAAAACGTCGAACCAGGATTGGTGGTTCGCGACGACGATCTGAGGGGAATCGGTCCTGATGTTCTCCACACCCTCCAGGACCACCTTCGCTCCTGCAGCCCAGAGGAGGGTCTTCCCCCACCCCCGCGCAGCCCAGTCACAGCAGCGGTGAAGGTTCCGCGGCCAGAGGTACGCTCGAAGGACCGTCGTCCCGGCAAAAAGGAGGGTAGCGCCGACGCCCCAGATGTACACCCAAATTGTCCGAATCACCTACCCTCACCTCCTCCGAAATGGGTGAATCCACCTTCAGGGGAATCGGCTCCCTCCTGATTCCCCAACAGATGGACGCCCATCCCCTCCTCGACCGCCCCGACCCGAGAGAGGGGGATCCCGAACTCCTCCTCGAACCGGGAAGCCAACGGGCCGAGGGCACCTCTAGGTGCGGTGACGCACACTTCGTAATCTTCGCCTCCCCGGAGGGCGATGTGAAGGCACTCCGCTGGAGAGCCATAGTATTCCACCAGATCGGGCGGGATCGGGAGGCTATCCGGGTCCAGGATGACGGCGACACCCGACGCGGCAGCGAGGTGCCCGGAGTCCCCGGCCAATCCATCCGAGAGGTCGATGCCGGCATGGAGGTCGGCCCGAGCGGCAAGCCAGAGGATCTCCCGAATCCGGGGCACAGGCCTCGCGAACGCCGCACGAAAGGAGGAGGGAGGTTCGATGCCCCTCTTCCAGGCCTCCACGGCGGCTCCGGCCCGGCCCAGCCACCCGGTGACCCAAACCTCGTCGCCAGGGAGGCTCCCCCCTCGAAGAAGCGGAGACCCGTTCCTTCCCAAGACAGCCACGTCAAGGATCACCGGACCGGGAGAGCGAGAGAGATCTCCTCCGAGGATCCTGGTCCCGACCCCCTCGCAGGCCTGTTCGGCCCCCCTTTGAAGGGCTCGTGTCGTGGCGTCCACTTCCCCCTCCGGCACCGCCATCGACACCAAGACACCGACCGGCTTCGCCGCCATGGCCGCCAGATCCGAGAGGGCGGCGGCAGCAGCTCGCCAGCCGGCCTCTTCCAGGGAGATCCACTCGCGCATGAAGTGGACGCCTTCGATGCTGAGGTCCACACTGACCACCAGACCCTCGTCCAGAACCAGGCAATCGTCGCCAGGCCCGACTCGAACTCCTTCCGGGAGAGGCTTCGTGCCTCCCACCAGCTCGCGGATGAGATCGAACTCATGTCCGGGTCCGAGGGGCGGGAAGTTACGCCGATCCACGAAAGTCTCTCCAGGCCCGGACCACCGACATCCCTCCAGATCGGTTGGTCCGGGGGGAACCCATTCGAGAATGGGGAGGTCGGTGCCTCATCTGGCGGGATCTTGATCGAAGAGGACGAAGGGGAACTCCAAATCCGTGTGACCGTCCCCTGCCTCCCGAAGGGCGTCGGGAAGCCGGTCCACCACGTCCTCCGGAGTCAGACTGACCCCGAGACCGGCTCTCACGGCCGCACGTCCGGAGGAGTAGAGTCCCAGGGCGGCAGCCTCCCTCGTTGAGGACCCCTGGGCAAGGAAGGCGGAGATCACGCCCGAAAGAACATCTCCCATCCCCGCCGCCGCCAGGTCGGAGCTCCCTACCGTGTCCACCAGAAGCCCGTCGGTCGGAGACGCCACCAGAGACGGAGCTCCCTTCAACAGAACGGAACATCCTGTCTTCTTGGCGATCTCGAGCGCAACGGCCGGGCGGTCAGCAGAAATCTCCTCCGGATCCAGACCCGTCAACCGCGCCATTTCGCCCGGGTGAGGGGTGAGAATCGCATCCCGCTCAGCGCCAATCTGCTCCAAGGAGGGCCCCCTCCCTTGGGCGAGGAGGTTCAAGGCGTCCGCGTCCAGGAGCGTTGGATGCCCCCCAGGGGCAGACAGCACCCGGTTCAGGATGCCGGCCCCTTCTTCACCTGTCCCCAGCCCCGGGCCCACGCCCAGGGCTCTGGAGGCACCGACCGCACCGAGGAGCGCCTCCGAGTCCGAGGCGTCGACGTAGACCGCCTCCGGAACAGCCTGCTGAAGGATGGCCCGATTCTCCGGGGGAGATGCCACTCGGAGGAACCCTACACCGGCCCGGAGAGCGGCCCGAGCCGCCAACACGGCTGCCCCTGCCATCCCGGAACGGCCGGCCACGAGGAGGAGCGCGCCAACGGCATTCTTGTGGGTATCCGGATCCCTCCGGGGCAACCGGAGGCCGGCCCAGCCTGGGGTGATAAGGGTGGCCTGGAAAGTGTCTTCCTCTACCGGAGGGAACCCGATCTCCACCACCACCAGGCGGCCCACCGACCTTCGACCAGGGTGGAGGAGGCCGCCCAGCTTCGCGCCCCCGAACATCACAGTAACCGCCGCGGCCACAGCATCCCCGGGAATGGCCCCGGTGACAGCATCGATCCCGGAGGGAATGTCCAGCGCCACCACCGGAGCCTCCGCCCTGTTCATTCCGTTGATGGCCCACGCCTGCCGTTCCCTGGGTGGGCCCGAGATTCCCGTTCCGAGGACCCCATCCACCAGCACCTGAGCCTGTGCGAGTTCTCCATCCAGAAGGGCGGCGGACGCCTGAAAATCGGAGTCCGTGAAGGTTCGGATCCCCCATCCGTGCAGCAGCTCCTCATCGGGACCCCTCTGCCCGATCAGTAGGGCCGTGACGGGTCGACCCCATGCGGCCAGGTTCCGAAGAAGGACCAGGGCGTCGCCGCCATTGTTTCCTGTACCCACCAGAGCCGTGACTTGCCCGCGAGGGTAAATCCGATCCAGGATCAGTGCCGCCGACCGCCCGGCGTTCTCCATGAGGGTGTCCTGGGGCACGCCGAGCTCATGGATAGCGTACCCGTCGAAGGCCGCGCTCTCCTTGCCGGTAGGCGCACCCACAAGGGCCCGCCCGAAGGGCCGGATCGGAAGTTCCGTGGACGCATTCATGAAAGTCCCCCGGGGTGGAGGGAGGAAGGATCGGATGTTGCGGAGGACGTCCGAGCCCCCCCTGGGGAGGGCTCGTGCCCTCGGGGAGTACTACTTGTAGCTCTGGCCGATGGTTCGACCGAACGTGATTTCCCCGTTATCGATGCGGATGTTGAAACCGCACTCCGGATTCGAGCACACCCACGCTTTGTACTGGATGGGCGCCCCGTCCCGACCATAGTCCGAAAGGGGAATGAGAATTCCAGGCTCACATTTCTGACACTTGGGAAACCCGTTGTCTTCCACCATGATCAACCCCTCCCAACAGCAGGTAGGTCACCGAGCCCGGATGGGGATATCCTGACCGGGCCCCCTTTTATAAAGAACCCCGGGGTCAGCGTCGGCTGCCCCAAGGGTAGTCACGCTCGAAGACCTCCTCGAAGTCGAACAGACCCTGGAAGTCTTCCATACGATCTTCCTCCCGCTTGATGAGGACGCCGCAATCCACCATGGCGAACACCATCTCCCCCAGGTCATCCGTGGAATGGATGCCCCAATGCCCGAGGACCGTTCGAGCCATGGGCCCATACTTGGAAAGAGCCAAATCTCGCACGCCATGGGCCAACTCGGTCCCGGAAATATGCCTGGGCTCCTTCAGGCCCTCCAAAACGGTGTGGAGGGCTGAGAGAAGGAACAGATAGGCCTTCCCGTGGAACCTGGGATTCCGGTCCCGGAGATGCTGGAGTATCTCTTCCGCGAATTGCACGTCCGTCATACGTCGAAAGTTATTGTCTGCCAGGGAGGATGCCAGCCTCCCGTTCACCCCGGGGGGCCCGACTCGTGCCAGGGGACCCCGGGGGACGTCCTCCTTGCCTCACGCGTTGATCAGCTCTTCGTAGAGGGGGAAGCTCCCACAAAGCTCGGTCACCTCTCCCCGAACGGTCTTGATGAGTTCCTCATTCGTGTGATCGTCAAGTACCCGGACGATCCAAGCTGCGATTTGCTCCATCTCCCCGACCCCCAACCCTCGAGTAGTGAGCGCCGGAGTCCCGATGCGGAGGCCGGAGGTCACGAAGGGCGACCTGGTCTCGCCGGGCACAGTGTTCTTGTTCACCGTGATCCCGGCAGCTTCCAGGGCATGCTCGGCATCCTTCCCGGGCAGGTCTGGATGACTGGGGCGCAGATCCAGGAGCATGAGATGGTTGTCGGTCCCGTCACTGACCAGCTTCAGGCCCCGGTCCATCAGTACCGTGGCCATGGTCTGAGCATTCTTCACCACCCGACCGGAATACTCTTTGAACTCCGGTTGCAGCGCCTCACTGAACGCCACTGCTTTGGCGGCGATGACGTGCATCAGGGGACCTCCCTGGGTGCCGGGGAACACCGCCTTGTCGATGGCTTTGGCATGCTCCTCCCTGCAGAGGATCAGGCCACCCCGAGGTCCTCGAAGAGTCTTATGGGTAGTGGTCGTCACCACGTCGGCATGAGGAAACGGGTTCGGGTGGAACCCGGTGGCAATGAGGCCTGCGATGTGGGCCATGTCCACCATGAGGATCGCCCCCACCTCGGCGGCGATGGATCCGAACGCCTCGAAGTCGATAATCCTCGGATAGGCGCTGGCACCGGCGATGATGAGCTTGGGGTTCCCCGTCAGGGCCGTCGCCCTCAAGGCGTCGTAGTCGATGAGGCCGTCCGCGTCGCCAACCCCGTAGGCATCCACCTCGAAGAGGGATCCGCTGAAGTTAACCGGGGATCCGTGGGTCAGGTGACCCCCGTGGCTCAGGTCCATCCCGAGGATCTTGTCCCCGGCGGAAAGGAAGGCGAGGAAGGCAGCCATGTTCGCCTGGGCCCCAGCGTGCGGTTGGACGTTGGCATGGTCGGCGCCGAAGAGGGCCTTGGCTCTGTCCCTGGCCAGGTCCTCGACCACGTCCACATGCTCGCACCCTCCGTAATACCGCTTGTGGGGGAGGCCCTCGGCGTACTTGTTGGTCAGCACTGTGCCCATGGCCTCCAGAACCGCCGGCGAGACGAAATTCTCGCTCGCAATCAGCTCGAGCTGGGCGGCCTGGCGCTCGGCCTCAGCACGAATACTCGCATAGGCCTCGGGATCGGTGGCCTTCAGGTGCTCCATCATGATCGGGTCTCTTTCTCTCTAATCCTTCAGGTGTCGAGGCCGGGGCACGGGTGCGACACAGGTGAGGAGGTCTCCCGGGACCCCGGCTCAAACACGCGTTAATGAATCTCAACCACAGGTGCCGAAATCCAGGCACCCGAGCTCGGTGCGGTGAAGGTAGCGAACGTCTTCCATCCGTTGCTCGGCCACCTTGTCGGAGGCTTCGGCGGAGGTGATTCCCTCTGTCTCGGCGAGCTCGAGGATCCGGAGCAGGGTGTTGTAGATCTCCCCGGCCTTCCGCAGGCTGCGTTCGGCGGGCCATCCCTGAATCTCCGCGTAGACGTTGATGAGGCCCCCGGCGTTCACCAGGTAGTCGGGCCCGTAGAGGATGCCCCTCTTCTCCACCTCCTGGGCATGTTTCGGCTCCAGAAGCTGGTTGTTCGCTCCACCCACGATGATGTCCACGTCGAATACCTTCAGTGTATCGTCGTTGATGATGGCACCCAGGGCACAGGGAGCGAAGACGTCGGCGTCCACCCCGTAGATCTCGTCGGGCGCCACGGCCTTGGCCCCGAACTCATTCACGACCACGTCGACCTTCTCCTGGTCGATGTCCGTGACGGTGAGCTGAGCACCCTCCTCTGCCAGGTCCTGGCAGAGGAAATACCCCACATGGCCTACGCCCTGGACGGTGACGTGCTTTCCGTCCAGCGACTCATCCCCGTACTTGTGGAGGGCGGCCGCTTTGATCCCCTGATAAACACCGAATGCCGTAACCGGAGACGGATCACCGGATTTTCCCATCAAACCCACCACGTGGTCGGTTTCCATGTGGACAAAGTCCATGTCCGCCGGAGAGGTACCCACGTCTTCGGCGGTGATGTACCGACCCGCCAGGGACTCCACGGCGCGCCCGTGGGCACGGAAGATCATCTCCCGATTCCTGGTCTTGGGATCACCGATGATCACGGACTTCCCACCCCCGAGGTTCAGGCCGGCCAGCGCGGACTTGTAGGTCATGCCCCTGGCGAGGCGCAGCGAATCCTCGACGGCCTCGGCGTCGGTTTCGTAGTTCCAGAAGCGGGTCCCGCCCAGAGCCGGGCCAAGCGTGGTGTTATGGATTGCGATGATCCCTTTGTATCCAATCCGGGGCTCGTTCCAGAACACAAGCTGTTCGTGCTCCCGAACCGTCATCCTCTCAAAAATCTCCATCCGAGCTACCTCCCGGGTAATTGGGGTCTGATTCTGATGCATGTAATCGTTCAGGCTCGCGGGCTCCCGAGAACGTCCCGGGCGATGAGGAGCCTCATTATCTCACTTGTTCCCTGGTATATCTCCGTGCCCTTCGCATCTCGGAGGAGCTTCTCCACCGGATAATCCCTCATGTAACCATAGCCTCCAAAGATCTGCACTGCCTCATCGGTTATCCAGACGGCCGCCTCAGAGGCGGTCAGCTTGGCCATCGCGGCGAGGGTCCCAGCGGCTGGAGCCTCGGGATCCAGGATCCCGTCCCCAACTACCCCTCCCTGCCCCCGCGCCTGTTTCTCCTCCAGGGCCTGGGCTCCGCAGAGGGCCAGCGCCCTGGCAGCGGCCAGACGATTGGCCATTCCCGCGAGTTTGAACCGGGTGGCCTGGAGCTCGGACAGGGGTCTGCCGAACTGGACTCTCTCCTCAGCATAGCGCCGGGCATGCTCCAGGGCTGCACGGCCTATGCCGACGGCCTGAACCGCAGTCCCGAGACGGCCCACCTCCAGCGCCTCCATGGCGTGCCCCAAACCCTTCCCCTCCTCCCCCAGGAGGGCCTCCCGATCCACCGGGACCTGATCCAACTCCAGCTCGACGGTCTCCACGGCCGAGAGCCCCATTGTGACCTCCCGCTTCCCGATCCGCAGCCCCGGTGTGCCCGGCTCCAGGAGGAAGGCGTGAATCCCCCCCCCCCCCTCCTCCTTGGCGAACAGCAGGATCACCCCAGCCCGCCTTCCGCAGGTCACCCACTTCTTCTTGCCGGAGAGGACCCACCCCCCCTCCCGAGGCGTCGCCTTCGTCTCCAGCGCTTTCACATCGCTCCCCGCTCCACCCTCGGATAGGGCGAAGGCGCCGAGGATATCCCCCCCCGCCATCGCGGGGAGATACCGGGTCTTCTGCTCTTCTGTCCCATGCTGAAGGAGCAGGGAGGCAACCGGTCCGGAATGGATGGACACTGCCAGCGCGACTGACGCATCCCCCCACGCCAGCTCTTCCAGCACCAGGAGGTACGTGGTCAGATCCAGCTCCAGGCCCCCGAACGCTTCCGGAATCCGCATCCCCAGGAAGCCCAACTCACCCATCTTCGCGAAGATTCCCGGGTCCAACTCCCGGTTCGCGTCCCACGCCGAGGCGTGGGGGCGAATCTCTCCCGACGCGAACTCCCGGGCCAGGGCCCGGATCTCGAGCTGTTCCTCCGTTAACCGAAGCGTCATAGGTCGTGCAGAGTCCTCCCGTCGGTGACCATTGGGGCTTTCCTACGCATCATAACTGTAAAAGCCCCGTCCGGATTTCCGGCCCAGCCATCCCGCAGCCACGTATTTCCGCAGGAGCGGACAGGGGCGGTACCGGTCCTCCCCCAAGTCCCGGTGCAGGACCTCCAGAATGCTCAGGCAGATGTCCAAGCCGATGAGGTCCGCCAGCGTGAGGGGCCCCATGGGGTGGGCCATTCCAAGCTTCATCACGGTATCGATGGCCTCCGCTGTCGCGACACCCTCCATGAGGGCGAACACGGCCTCGTTGATCATCGGCATGAGCACCCGGTTCGACACGAAGCCCGGGAAATCATTGACCTCAACCGGAGTCTTCCCGAGGGTTTCAGAGAGCTCCATCACGGCGGTGGTGGTGGCGTCGTCTGTTGCCAGTCCTCGAATGACCTCCACCAGCTTCATCATGGGCACCGGATTCATGAAGTGCATCCCGATGACCTTCTCCGGTCGCTTGGTAAAGGCCGCAATCTCAGTGATCGAGATGGAGGAGGTGTTGGTGGCCAGGATCGCGTCTTCCGGGGCTTCCTCGTCCAGGACAGTGAAGATCTTCTCCTTCAACTCCAGCTTCTCCGGAACCGCCTCCACAACCAGTTGAGCTTCCGATGCGGCCTCTTTCAGGGACGTCGTGGTGGAGATCCGGTCCAGAGCGGCGTCCTTTTCCTCTCCGGTGATCTTCTCCTTCCGAACCTGACGATCGAGATTCTTGAAGATGGTGTTCAGCGCACGCTCCAGGAGATCTTGCTCCATATCCACCATCGTGACCTGAAAACCGGCCTGAGCGCACACGTGGGCAATCCCGTTCCCCATGGTTCCGCCACCAACTACAGAAATCCGTTCGATGCTCATTCTTCCCTCCCGGCGTCACTTTGTTCTGGGTTCCCCTCCAACTCCTCAGAACTCGGATCGAGTCCGGTTTCGGAAAGGATGAGGGGACGAAGCTCTACAGCCTTCTGCCCCGGTCTGAACCGGGGACTCCTCCAAACGAAATACGCGGCCAGGCCCAGACCGACGGTCGCGACAAGTGATCCTTCCGGTCCGAACTCACCTCCACTGATCAACTCGGCGCCCCTGGGCACCCCCTCGTACAAAGGGGAGTCCACCAGCTCCAACCCGCTGACAGGGACGTCGGCCAGGAACCCCAGGGCCCAGTTCCATCCCAGGTGAGCAGCGGACGCCCACCAGAGGCTGGCGGTCCTGAGGTAGACCGCCCCCAGGAAGAGCCCGGCCACTACGATGTTCCCGATCCCCACCATGCTGGTGTTGGGGTTCCCGAGGTGGATCAGCCCGAACAGGATGGAGGTTACCCAGAGCGCCGTCAGGGAACCCCAGCGTTCGGCCAGCGCCTGGAGGAGGTAGCCCCTGAAAAGAGCTTCCTCCGCAGCGGCCGGAAGCGTGAAGAACCACAAAGAGAGAAGACCACCGGTGAAAAACCCGGAAAGCTGACCGGCTTGCGGCGTCCACCGCACCCCTCCTAGCAGAAACATCCCCACCACCACCACCGCGGCCACGGCGACCCCCAGCCCGATCCCCAGCATCGCTTCCCCCGGGACCCCCGAGGAGAAGTAGAACCCCAGAGCCCCGGGTTTCCGTCCGTCCAGACCAAGGAGGATCCAGCCCGCACACAGGCAGGACAGAAGGAAAGGGAGGGTATCCCAGTTCACGCCCTCCAGGGGGATGAGGGAGAACAGGGCCATGAACAAGGAAAACAGAAGGAAGAAGAGGAGTACTCTCCATCCAGTCCGAATCCGTCCTGTCTCCGTCCTCAGAATCCCCACGGACCCCACCGCCAGAAAAAAAGCCTCAGCCGCTAATCGCGACCGAGGCTGGTGCGCGGATGCCGCTCCAGAAGAAGGAGGGCAAGAAACTCCACCAAATCCAGACCTTCCCAGCCTCGGAACCCTCCCCGAACCGCCGACCTCACCGGAGTGCCGTCTGCTCGCATGGGTTCAGCTGATCTCCACAGAGAGAGCCACGGCGTTTCCTCCACCCAGGCAGAGGGCAGCCAACCCAGCCGTGTCCCCCCGATCCCTCATGGCGTGGATGAGCGTGACCAGAACCCTCGCGCCAGAGGCTCCTATGGGGTGGCCCAAAGCCACAGCGCCCCCGTTGACGTTCACCCTGGACTCATCCATCTCCAAGGCCCTCATGTCGGCGACGGCCTGGACCGCAAACGCCTCGTTCACCTCGAAGAGATCGTAATCCCCGATGGCTCTCCCATCCTTCTCCATGAGTTTTTGAACCGCGTCGATGGGAGCGAAAAAGAGGTCTTTCGGTTCGGTGGCACCAACTGCGTAGTTCTTTATGAACGCCTGGACGGGTAGCTGGTGCGCCTCGGCGAACGCCTGGGAAGCCACTACGAGGGATGCAGCCCCGTCGTTCAACCCTGGAGCGTTCCCGGCCGTCACGACCAGGTTTTCGATCCCCTCGGGCGCATCCTTCGGAAACGCGGGCCGAAGCTTCGCGAGGGACTCCAGGTTCGTGTCCTTTCTGGGACTCTCATCCGTGTCGACCACGTTCACACCCTTCCGGTGCTTGATCTCCACCGGGAGGATCTCCTCTTTGAACTTCCCACCTTCGATGGCGGCCACGGCCTTCATGTGCGAGTTGAAGGCGAACTCGTCGGCGGCTTCCCTGGAGATCCCGGCCTTGTCCGCCGTGTACTCCGCGTGCCCTCCCATGTGACAGTTCCCGAAGGAACACCAGAGACCATCATAGATGAGACCATCCTGAAGAGTCTGGTCTCCGAATTTTACTCCGCCACGGTGGTTCCGAAGGTAGAACGGCACATTGGACATGGACTCGAAGCCTCCGGCCACCGCCACCTGAAGGTCTCCAGCCTTGATCCCCTGGGCGGCCAACATCACCGCCTTCAATCCGGATCCACACACCTTGTTGATGGTCATGGCCGG
This sequence comes from Gemmatimonadota bacterium, assembly GCA_039592115.1. Taxonomy (GTDB): domain Bacteria; phylum Gemmatimonadota; class Gemmatimonadetes; order Longimicrobiales; family Gaopeijiaceae; genus JBDHCH01. Next base: position 18,455 of record JBDHCH010000002.1, read on the forward strand.
AACCGATGCGGGGATCCCGCCGTGGATGGCCGCCTGCCTCGCCGGTGCTTGTCCGCCCCCCGCCGGGACCACGTTCCCCATGATGACCTCGTCCACCACTCCCGCGTCGATCCCGGCACGCTTGACCGCCTCTTGAACCGTGAGTGCTCCGAGCTGGGTGGCCGGAAGAGGGGAGAGGCCGCCGAGAAAGCGGCCCATGGGAGTCCTGACTCCTGAAAGTATCACCGGAATCCTGGCCTTATCCGTCATCTGTGCTCATCTCCCTTGTTCACTTACCAAAATTCCCGGAAGGATCACCATGACCTCCAGGCAGGCCCGTTCACACGGCGCAAGCCCCCGTCAACATACGGCGAACCTCACCCCGGGGCACGGAAATCACCCGCAGATAAAGACACTTACTCAATAGGGTTGAGAATAACCCTTCCATCCTCGAGGTGCATCCTCCCCCAGGGCACCAACGCATCGTGCTGGAAGAGCAGGATCCAGTCCTCCTCCCGGACTCTCTCCCAGAGCGCCTTCTTGGTTTCAAGGGTCACCAGCGGTTCCAGGTCATACCCCATGATCCATGGAAGAGGAAGGTGGGCGGATGTGGGACAAAGGTCCGCCAGAAACACGGCTTTCTCTCCATGCCCGTCCAGGATTATGGATTGGTGGAAGGGCGTGTGGCCCGGTGTGGGGAGGAGGGTCACCCCCTCCACCAGCTCCGTAGGACCTTCCACCGTGTCAACGAGCCCGGCCTCCGAAAGAGGAAGGAAATTCTTGCTCATATAGGAGGCTCGCACCCGCTCGTTGGGTGATTGGGCGAACGCCAGCTCTCCCTTTTGCATGATGTACCTGGCATTCGGGAAGGCAGGTGCCAGGGCGCCGTCTGACGTGAGCAGGGTGTTGCCCCCCCCGTGATCGAAGTGGAGGTGGGTACTGACCACCAGGTCGATATCCTCGATCCCAAACCCCAGGGATCGGATCGCGTCCTCGAGTCGGGTGGGCGCCCCGTCGTTGTCCACCCCATAGATGTCCCTGAACTTCGCCCCCTCTTTGTTCCCGATCCCCGAATCGACAAGGACCAGGACGTTCGGCGTCTCCACCAGGAGGCAGCGCAGCGCCAGAGGGATCCGGTGACGCTCGTCGGGGGGGATCTTCTTCTCCCAGAGGGGCCTGGGCACCACACCGAACATGGCTCCCCCATCGAGCCACTGGAGGCCTGCCTCGAGGGCGTGGACCCGGAGTTTCCCGAGTGTCAGGGATCGGGTGAGGGGCAGATCAGAAGCCTTCATTCAGGACTCCGAGAGAGAGATCGCCAGCATCCTTACGGTTCGCTCGAGGGGCGTCAGGACCAGTCAGCTCGACCGTTTTCGGCTCAGCTGCTGTTGAAGAGTCGGCAGATCCGGAATCCCCTGGAGCCGGGCTTCGTCAAGAAGCCGGAGAAGCACGCGAGCCGTGGCCATGGCGTCACCGTAGGCCCGGTGTCGGGCGTGGATCGGGACTTCGAAGTGGGTGGCGACGGCGTCCAGGTTCCGTCGCTTCAGGGCCGGGGCCAACCGCCGGGCCATCTGGATCGTGCAAAGTCTGGGCCCGTTGGGGACTTCCCCCAACGAGTCTCCCAGCTGGGCACTCACGAAGCTCCAATCGAACGACACATTATGAGCGACGAAGATTCGACCCTCCAACCTGGTCAGGAGCTCCTCGGCGATGTCCTCGAAGAACGGGGCTCCTGCCACCATGTCGTTGGTGATGCCCGTGAGCGTCGCGATCCTGGAGGGAATGGGTCTGCCGGGATTCACGAGCGTCTGAAAATCGGAGGCGATGACCCCAGCTTCCACCTCGACCACCGCTACCTCCGTGATCCGATGCCCTCGCCGGGGCGTGCCCCCGGTGGTCTCGACATCCACCACGGCGTAGGAGAGTCCCTCCAACTCTTCGCCATGAGCCGGCGGATCCCCCACTAACGACCACCAACCCTTGCCGTCCACCTCAAATCGGGAATCCGATCCGAGCAGGGTAAAGACGGCTGCAGACGCTGCCCCGGCATTGCCGGAGAGGCCCAGGACCTGGCGCGCCAGCTCCAGAGTATGAACGGAACCCTCCTGGAGCAGGCGGGCAGCCCTCCGTACCAGGGAGAACTCGGCTGTCAACGACCCAGCTCCACCTGCGAGCAAGGAAACGGGGTCATTTCCGCATTATGAACGGGGATCCAGGCGTAGCTTCGGCCGGGGCTCGAGCCGCTGAATGAATGGATTCTATCTCCCAAAACGCATCCTCTTCTGCCCACACACGTCCCGTCTGGGGTTCCGGCAGGCCTAAGCTACAGAGTGGCCAGAGCCCGGGAAAGACTCAAGAAATCCTGGGGGGAAAATGTCTCCGGGCGAGCGCGAAGATCGAACGCCGTGGCCTCCTCCAAACGGGCGACCTTCGCCATTGACAGGTTCAGGTCCGGGTGGTGCCGAAGAATGGTCTGGAACTGCTTTCGCCGTTGCTGGAAGGCCGCACGGGTGAGGGTCCGGAGTTCGACCTCTTCGGCCTCGGACAGGGGCGCAGGCCGGAGGGGAGTGACCCTGACCACCAAGGAATCCACCGCTGGTATTGGCCGAAAAGCCGAGGCAGGCACTCTCACGATCCGCTCAACCTCTGCGACACTCCGGACACCCACCGAAAGAGCTCCATAGGCGCCCGTCCCCGGCGGGGCCAGGATCCGTTCCGCCACCTCTTTCTGAACCATGAGGACGATTTCGAGGGGGCGGGGACGCTTGAGGAGGTGGAACAGGATGGGGGTCGTGATGTTGTAAGGGATGTTTCCCACCACCTTGAGGCGATCGATCCTGGAGGAGAGTTTCTGGAGGTCCACTTCCAGGATGTCTCGGTGGATGACTCGAACGTCCGATCTCCCCTGCATTTCCCGGGCAAGATCGGCGGCCAAATCGTCATCCAGCTCCACCAGGACCAGGGCCCTTGATTGGCCCACCAGGTGTCTGGTGAGAGCACCCTTCCCCGGCCCCACTTCCAGGATTTCATCCTCAGGCCCAGGGTCAAGAGCCTCTACGATCTTTCGTTGGAGGTTCCCGTCGACGAGGAAGTTCTGTCCCAGGGATTTCTTCGGATGGTGCCGTTTCCCGGAGGACATCGGAGAGAAGGACGCCCTCAAACCTTCATGGCCAGAACGGTGCGATCGTCAGCGGGGATCGAGGGATCACTCCGCTCGGCACGGTCGAACAGGTCATCCACGATCCTGGCCGGATTCCTCCGTCGGTTGGCAGTAGCGGCTTCAAGGACGATCTCCTCGCCCTTCCCACCCTCCAGATCACCCAGCGTGTCGGAGATCCCGTCCGTGAAGAGGAGCAGGAGGTCCTCCCCCCTTACCCATGGTACTGCCCGCTCGGAATAGGCCTCGGGTCCGGCAATTCCCACGGGGGGATCGGTCGCATGGAGCCGGTCCCTGCTGCCGTCATCATGGATTATGAAAGCGTGGGGGTGCCCGGCATTGGCGTAGACCATCTCTCCCTTCCACGGGTCCAAAACGCCGTAGAACAGGGAGAGGTACATTTCGGTGGATTCCAGCTCGTCCCGGAGGGCGTCGTCCAGGTGGCGCAGGACGGTCGCGGGTCCCTCCACTTCCATGGCATAGATCGTGGCCGCGCTCATGGAAAGAGCCATGATGAGGGCGGCAGGGAAGCCATGGGTGGATACGTCACCGATCATTACGCCGATTCGGCCGTCGGGGATGTGGAGCAGATGAAAGAAGTCCCCCCCTACCATCTCCGCGGGTTGGACCCTGGCCGCTACCTCCGCTCCCTCGAAGTCCTCAGCCACCGGAAGAAGCTTCATCTGGAGATGGTGGGCCAGCTCCATCTCCCTCGTGACCCGCTCCTGGGCCAGGCCTTCCCGGATCAGACGATGATTCTCCAGCGCCGACCCGACCTGGCTCGCGATGGCCGAAAGGAGTTTCTGGTCGCTGGCGGTGAACCTCCCCCCCCGTCGGCGTCCCAGAAGATTGATCACCCCGACGGTTCTCGGCTCGCCGGCAGGGGGGGTGTAGCGGATGGGGACGGAAAGGAGCGAGTCTGCGCCTTCCTTCGGGCGGAGCAGGGACTCCTTCGGAGATCCCGGTCGGCCTACGATCACTGGGCGGCCTTCCCGGAACACACGGGCGGTCACCGCCTCCTGATCATCGATGTAGAGAGGCCCCCGCAAGCCCTCCTCCCCCACCGCTGCAACCAGGTCGAGGAGGGCTTCGTTCGGCTCGAAGACCCAAAGAGAGCCCCGCCGGGCCCCAAGGACGTCGCAGACCTCCCCGAGGATCACGCGTGCGGCGTCGTCTAGCCGGAGAAGGGAACCCAGCGTTTCACTGATGGAGTAGAGCAGGTTGATCTCTTCGTAACGCTCTGACAGCTCATATGTGAAGAACCGGACCTCTTGAGCGAACTCGAACGCCCGGCCGAGAAACCCTGTCACGAGATCGGGAAGGGACTCCTCCTGACCGTCCTGCACCCCGTAGATCACCAGGTTGAGGTGGGGCCCCTCCCGGGGGTCCAGGGCCCGACGAATCCCGCTGCTCTCCCCATCGTCTGCCGGGAGCCCGTCGGAGTCGTACAACCGCCGAACCTCCCCGGAATCCTCCTGGAGAGAGACGGAGAATCTCAGGGAGAAGCTCTGTTCGAAATCGTGGAGTGTCTGCTGAACGGCGTCTGGGAGAGTTCGAAGGGGTGGGACCTCAGGCGTCATGCAATCGCCTCGCCACCGGGCTTGGAACCCGGTTCCTCCCGGGGTAGCCGGAGAACCAGAGTGACACTGTTCCCCCGGTCGTTGAAGTGGACCTCGTCCAGGAGCTTCCTCATCAGGAAGATGCCCCTCCCATTTGTCTTCAGAAGGTTCCTCGGACAAGTGGGGTCGGGAACGGTCCCGGGATCGAATCCAGTCCCCTCATCGGTTATCCGGGCAGTGATGGTGGAGTCTTCGAAAGCCACCTCCATCTTCACCCGTTTCGATGGATCCGGCCCGTTCCCATAGAGCATGGCGTTGGCCAACGCTTCCGCCAAGCCGACCCGAAGGTTGAGCCTGAGCTCCCGCGGATCATCGCCACAGGCGGGGCACCGCTCCATGACGAACTCAACGGCCTCTTCGATAGAGTTGAGGTCGTTGGGAATATCCAGAACCAGATCCGGACCCATGGGCTTGATGTACTCGAGCCTGAGGATTGACAGGGATCGCAGTGGGATCAGAGACCCTGGAGGGCTCCATCCCTGGAATCTGAGATCTGGAAGAGCGTGTCCAGTTTGGTGAGCTCGAAGAGGGTTCGGAGATCCTCATTCAGGTTTGCCAGCCGGAGTTCCCCTCCCTGCTCCCGGATCTTCTTCGAGAGACTTACCAGGACGCCCAGCCCCGATGAGTCGATGTACCCGGTCCTCTGGAAGTCAACGATGAACTTCCGCTCTCCCTTCTCCAACTCCTCGAGGACCTTCTGTTTCAACTCTTGTCGATTTCCCACAATGAGTTGGCCTTCCACATCCACCACCAGCACGTCGTTGACCCTTTCGACCTGGAAACCCATTAGGTCCTCCCTGAATGGACGAACCCCCCATGGGGGGAAGAGCAGCGAACTCGGGCGGGGCGCCGCCCCGAATCGAGTGATTTCCTTCGGAGAACACCCCCGGTAGAGATTGAAAATGATAAGGGTCCAGGGGTCGTAAGATCAAGTGAGAAACCGCCCTGGCCCAGACGCCGCCGGGGGGAAAGAGGGAAACGGCTCCAGGGTTTCCGGCGTCCGGTCTTTCCCCGGCCATGCCACCTATCCCCCGAGCTTCGCCGAGAGGGCTCGTTGGACGGGCGGGGAAACGAAGGAGGAGACGTCCCCGCCGAGAGCCGCCACCTCCCTGACGAGGGAGGCCGAGAGGAACGACAAGGGCGTGTCGGGAGTCAGGAACACGGTCTCCACTTCATCCCAGAGCTCCCGGTTCATCTGGGCCATCTGGAACTCGTACTCGAAGTCAGAGACCGCCCGGAGACCTCGAATCACACAATGCGCGTCCCGGGACTTCGCGAAATCCATCAGGAGCCCGGAAAAACTGACGCACTCCACCCGGTCCTGGCCCCGGAAGATTTCTCGGAGGAGCTCCAGGCGTTCCCCCACCGTGAAGAGCCCTGGCTTGTGTTGCGTGGCGGTTTCCGCGACAGCGATAATCAGTCGATCCGCCAGCCTGAGTGTCCTCCTGGCGATGTCCTCGTGCCCCAGCGTTACTGGATCGAAGGAACCAGGGTAAACGGCGACGACCTCTTTGTTCTGTGACCTCATTCGGCTCTCGTCAGTATGGAAAGGGTCGTGTCCCCGTACCGCCGCTGGCGGAGGCCGGGGAGGGGCGACAGGGGCTCCCTGGTACGATGTTCAACCCAGAGCTCCTGGGCAAAGGGTTTCTCGGCGAAGTGGGCGAGCAACTCCTGGGCGAACGCTCCATCGTAGGGCGGGTCGGCCAGGACGATATCGAAGGAATCCGGTTCGAGGCGCCGGACGAAGGCCATCGCATCCGCCTTGATGATACGACACCGGTCCTGGGCACCGAGAGCTTCCACGTTTCCCTTCAGCGTTCGGAGAGCCCCCCGAGCGCGTTCCACGAAGGTCACCGCCCGGGCTCCCCGACTCAGTGCCTCCAAGCCGAGAGCACCAGAGCCGGCGAAGAGGTCCAGCACGTGGGCGTCCTCAACGCTCCCGCCCAACGCCGCCATCCAGGACTCCCTCACCCGGTCGGTGGTCGGCCGGATGCCCTTGACTCTCACGGGTTGCAGCCGACGACCTCCCCACTGCCCCGAGATGATTCTCACGATCCCTCGCCGCCAGACCGACGAAGATCCTTCAATCGTGCCTGGAGTGTCGTGATTCCCCTGAACTCGTTTTCCTGAAGCTGAAAGACGACGTCGATGGGGCCTCTGCCCAGGGTCCCGGGATCGATCCGGTCGGAAAGATTGAAACCTATGGCCTCCAACGCCGCACTCCCCTGGGCGATCCTGAGCTTCAAGTGATTGGATCCGACTACCCTCGCCGGGCCCACCATCTCCACGTTCCGCGCCAGGAATACGGGACGGGGGTTCCCCATTCCATGAGGACCCAGGTATGTCAGGAGATCGTGCAGCTCCTGCGTCAGGTCTTCGAGCCTGACCTCCAGATCCACGCCGAGCCTTGGTCGAAGGTCCTCCCCCATCAGGGCGTTTTTAGCGGCCTCGAGGAATGCGTCCCGGAATGTCCCCAAGTTTTCCCTTCGAATCTCCATCCCCGCAGCCTGCCGATGGCCTCCGAACCGCTCCAGGTGGCCTCCTGCGGCTCGTACCGCATCGAGGAGATGAAATCCCGGGATGGACCTCGCACTCCCCTTCCCCTTCTCTCCGTTCATGGCGAAGAGAACCGTCGGGCGGTGGAGCCGCTCGACCACCCTTGAGGCCACAATACCAACCACACCCGGGTGCCAGCCTTCGGCTGCAAGCACCACTCCGAAGTCTTCTGCAGGATCGTACTCCCCGGCCAGGTTGGCCATGGCCTGCTCCAACGTCGCCCGGTCCATCTCCTGGCGCTCCCGATTCAAGGCATCAGCTTCCCTCGCGAGGGACCGGGCCTCCTCGGGGTCTGTCGTGATAAGCAGGCGGAGCCCCAGAGAGGGATCCCCGAGTCGCCCTACGGCGTTCAAGCGGGGGGCCAGGACAAATCCCACCGTCCCGGCAGACACCTTCTCTGCCTCCAGGCCGACCTCCTCCATCAGACGGCCGAGGCCGAGGTTCTCGGTTCGGGCCAGAGCTTTCAGGCCATAGCGGACAAGAGTCCGATTCTCCCCGGTGAGAGGGACCAGATCCGCAACCGTGGCCATCGCGACCAAGTCCAGAAAGGGATGGAGGTCCTCCTCCGGCAGGGAGAATGCCGATGCCAAGCCCTGGCAGAGTTTGAAGGCCACGCCCGCTCCGCACAGACCTTTGTTCGGATAAGCGCAATCGATCCGGTTCGGATTCAGTACCGCTTGGGCTTCGGGAAGGGTGTCGCCTGGGGCGTGATGGTCCGTGACGATCACATCCAACCCGGAATCCCGTGCAGCCGACACGGCATCATGGGCCAGAATCCCACAATCCACCGTGACGAGCAGGGATGCCCCCCTCCGCACGGCCGCCTCGACTCCCCTGGGGCCCAGGTCGTATCCATCCTGGAGCCGATGTGGGACGAAGGGCTCAGCGTCCCCCCCCAGGCGGCGAATCCAACGCGTCAGGAGTGCGGACCCGGCCATCCCATCCACGTCATAGTCTCCGTGGATGAAGATCACCTCTTCGCGTTCGATCGCCTCCTTGATCCGCGCCACCGCGATAGGCAGGTCGGTGAGGTCCTCGGGAGAATGGAGGGTCGAGAGGAGAGGCCGGAGGAAGGCCTTGGCCGAGGCGGGATCATCCACTCCTCGGGCGGCCAGGACCCCGCAAAGGACCCTGGGAAGGCCCAGGCCCGCCTCCAGGGAGTGCACGACCTCCGCCGCAGGGGCCTGGGACACATCCCAACGAGGGGGCGGGGGGGGTGGAAGCCGCTCGCCTCGAGGCTCGACCTCCGGAACCATGGTCAATGCGGCTCGGGGCCGGCACCCAGCAGGACGCCACAGAACTCACACGGCGTCAAAGCCCGTCCGGATCTGATTTCATTCTGGACCTGGAGGGGGATCATGCCGAAGCAATGGCCGCAGGCCCCGTCGGCAGTAAGGGTGGCCACGGCCACAGATCGGCCTCCCTCCCTTATCCGCTCGTAGCTCCGGAGCTCTTTTCCGGGAATCCCAGCGGCATAGGTGTTTCGCTTGTCGGTCAGGCGAACCAGGTCGTCCTCGGCTTGGGTTTGCTCCTGGAGGAGCTCCACCCTGCGGGGCTCCACCTCGGCCCGAGCCTTCTCCAAGGCAGCCTCCTGTTCCCCGAGGCGATCCTCGAGTTTCCGGATCTGGTCCAGGAGGGTCAACGCCTCCTGTTCTTCCGCCTCCAACGCACGCTGGAGGAGATCCATCTCGGCCTGGACTGCGGCCGCCTCCCGGAGGTTCCGGACCGACTTCAACCGCTCCTTCAACATCTTGACCCGGGCTCTCCTGTCGTCGGCTGCCCGCTCCAACCGGCGTTCCTCCGCCTTCATCTCTTTGAGCCGCTCGTGAAGCGCGGTTACCTCCTGTTCCAGGGCCAGGGCCGGCTCCTCCACCTCGGCGAGGAGGGGCTCGAACTCCGCGATCCGGGCACGGGTCTTCTCCAGTACCAGGTCCAGTTCCTGGAGTTCTTTCAGGGTGCCTGAGTTCTCTTCCATCATGAATGCAGCTCTATCCGTGAGGGGGTTCAAAAGGGTCTCGGCGACGGCGTATCGCCAGACGCCAGTCCGACTTCAATTCTCTTCTCTCCGCGTCGACTTCGTGGATCTCTTTAAGGAGCTCCTCCTGCCGGGCCGGGTTCCCTTCCGATCGGAGAGCCTCCCGTAACTGCTCCGCTCTTCTGGTCAGGGGGACCTCCTTCATCTGTCCCACCGCTCCTTCGAAGACTCTGGATGCCTCGGAGACTCGCTCAGAATCGCCGAGAAGCTCCTCGAACCGCCGTGCAGCCACCAGGTCCATCCCCTGGGGGGGATGGGCGAGCTCCGGATCGGCCAGCAGAGCTTGGTAGATCGCCCGGTAGGAGGGATCCTGGAAATCCTCCGGACCCAACCGCTCCGCAGCACGATCCACGTAGTCCCGAAACTGAACCAGGAGCAGGAGGAGTTTCCGCTCCGGGCCCAATGCCCGGGATCGGGGAGCTTCCGGGATGGATTGGGACGGACCGGATCGAGGGCGGGTCCCCGGGGGGCCCTCTGCCTTCTTCATCTCCCCCTCCAACGTCTCCCGCCGGACACCGGTTCGCTCTGCGACCTTCGCCACATAGATGTCTCTGAGGGCCGGGTCTTTCGCGGCCCTCAGGGTTGGCAGGAGGCGATCAACGGCCCCCCTGATCCGTTCTATGGACGAGAAATAGTCCTTCTCCTCCAGGATCTGGAGCTTCCGGTCAAGAACGTCGACGGCCTGCGCCAGGTACTCCCGGACACCTTCGGGCCCCTCCTTCCTCACAATCGTGTCCGGATCCTCCCCAGGGGGCAGGGTCACCGCTGCCGGATGCAGACCGGCCGCAAGGAGGATATCCCCTGCCCGGAACGTGGCCCTGAGGCCGGCCGGATCGCTATCGAAGAGGAGGAAGACCCTGGTGCAGTACCGGGCCAACCGTCTAGCCTGCTCCTCGGTCATAGAGGTGCCGAGGGGGGCGACCACATTCTCGATCCCCGAGGCCCCAAGGGACACGGCATCCATGTACCCCTCAACCACCAGGGCCCCCTCCTCCCGCCGGATGGAGTTCTTCGCCCAGGAGAGCCCATAGAGGACCTCCCCCTTGTGATAGACCGGACTTTCGGGAGAGTTCAGGTACTTGGGGACCCCCTTTCCCGACCGGCCGAGGATCCTCCCGCCGAACGCCAGGACCTTCCCGGACGCCGATTCGATGGGGAAGATGATCCTGTTCCTGAACCGATCGTAGGGCTCTTTGCCCTCCTCTCGCTGGATGAGAAGGCCCACGTCGAGGAGGACGGATTCCTCCATTCCATGGACCGCCGCAGCGTCCCTGAGTCCTCTCCACTCATCGGGGGCGAACCCCAACCCAAACCGCTCCGCAGCCTCCCGTCCGATCCCACGTTTCTCGAGGTAGCTCCGGGCATCCCGTCCCCGGGTCTCATCCCAGAGATTCTCCTGAAAGATCTTCCGGGCGAACGCGTTGGCTTCGTGAAGGGGCCTGAACGGATCTTCCCCCGCCGTCCTGGATACCTCTCGGATCTCGACTCCCGAGCGCTCCGCCACGGCCTTGACCGCATCCACGAAACTGAGACCCAGGCGCTTGATGAGGAAAGTGAACGCGTCGCCGGATTCCCCACACCCGAAGCACTTATAGAACCCCTTGGAGGGTACGACGTAGAAGCTTGGGGTCCGTTCCTCATGGAATGGGCAGCGGGCTTTGAAGTCCTTCCCCGCCCGCTTCAGAGCGACGTGCTCCCCGATGATCTCGACGATGTCGGCCCGAGCACGCACCTCATCCACCACGTCGTCGGGGATCATACGTCAGCCCGGCGTTCCAGACATTCTAGCCCTGTCACCCTGTTCTTTCCCTCCCGGAACGGCGCCAATCAACTCCAGCTGTCATTTGAGCTTCACCACTGTAACCCCGGCTCCCCCCTCACTGGGCAGTCCGATCCGAAAATCCATGACCCGGGGGTCACGGGCCAAGAGCTCTGCTACCCGCTCCCGCAGGGCTCCGGTCCCTTTGCCATGGATAACACGAAGCTCCCCCAGGCCTCCCAGGACAGCCTGGTCTACGGAGCGATCGAGTGCCAGGTCCACCTCCGCCACTCGCATCCCCCGCAAGTCCACTTCCGCTTCGGCCTCGGCATCGGGTCCCTGCCAGGAGGAGGCTGCCGCCGCAGGATTTCCTCCCTCTCTGAGAGGCGCGTCCTGGGCCAGACCCTTGTACCGCAGCTCTCCCGCGGGCACCTGGAGACGGACACCCGCGGTCTCCACGACAACCCGATCGTCCCGAACCTCGACCACACTCCCCTCCGCCCCCGATCCGGCCAGAGCTACCCGGTCCCCCGGCTCGAAATCTCTGGCAGGATGGGTACCCGGGGACGCGGTTTCCGAAGCGAGGTGGCTTCGGGCAGCCTCTTCCACTCTCCGGCGGGCCTGGCGGACGGCCTCGTCCACGGAGTCCGATCCGACCGCCTCCTCGGCGGCCGCCGCTCGAACATCCCGGATCGCCGCTTCCACCTCCTTCCGAGCGCCCAGGAGCAGTCTTCTGGCTTCTTCCCTGGCTCTGGATTCAGCCGTCTCCTCTCGATTGCGCAACTCCGCTTCACGGGCCCTCAGCTCCTCGCCGAGCCGGTCCGCCCTCGCCTTTTCCCTGGAGAGGGAGTCCACCAGAGTGGATGCTTCTTTCTCCCTTCGCTCCAGCGTGGACAGGAGGTCCTCCATGCGGGCCTCATCCCTGGGCAGATGCCCCTCCGCCTGGTCCAGGAGGTCGGACGAGAATCCGAGCCGCCTGGCGATGGCCAATCCGTAGCTCCTTCCCGGCCGGCCTTTGAGCAGCTGGTAGGTGGGTTCGATACGGTCAGGATCGAACTGCAGGGACGCGTTCACGACCCCGGTTCCCGGCCCATCCAATCGTTTGAGGGCACCCAGATGGGAGGTGACGACCGTCAGCGCCCCCCTTCGCACCAATGCCTCGATAATGGCCCGAGAGAGGGCTGCGCCTTCCTGTGGATCCGTACCTGTCCCCATCTCGTCGATGAGAACCAGGGACCCGGAATCCGCTTCCATGACGATCTGCTTCAGGTTCGAAAGATGGGCTGAGAAGGTCGACAGACTCTCCGCGATGGATTGTTCGTCTCCGATGTCGGCGAAGATGTTTGTGAAGAACGGGAGGCGCGTGCCTTGCCCCACCGGCGGGATCACACCGGACTGGGATAGGGCGGCGATAAGACCGAGGGCCTTGAGAAGGACGCTTTTTCCCCCGGTGTTGGGCCCAGACACCACCACTGCCCGTTCTCCTGGCTCGAGGACGAGGTCGAACGGCACCACCGTCCCCTCTCCCCGAGCCAAAAGCAGAGGGTGCCTTCCGCCGAGAACCCTCAGCGCTTCTGACCCGGGTCGAAGGAACACCGGCGCTCTTCCCTCCCAGGCCATTGCCGCCCTCGCGCGGGCGTAGAGGGAGTCGAACACGACAAGGGATTCCTGGGAGGCTTCCAGGAGGAGAAGGTGGGGTCGGAGCGCGGAAGTTTTCTCCCTGAGGACTCGGTGAATCTCCCTGGCTTCATCTCGTTCCATCCCCTTCAGCTCATTCATGAGCTGCTGGGCAAGGGGAGGCTCCACGAAGAGGGTCGCGCCCGTCGCTGACTCGTCCAGAACCGATCCGGCCACTTCCCCCTTTCCTTCTCTCCGGACCGGAATAACGTACCGACCTTCCCTGATGGTGACGGAGGCATCCGCCAGGACGATCCGTTCCGGGAGAGTCTTCAGGTACTTCTCGAGGGCCTGGACGATCTTGGTGTGCGCCCTCCGGAGGTTGGTTCGAAGTCGCCCCAACTCCTTGCTTGCCGTATCGAGGATCGTCCCCTCCGCATCTACTACCTTCCGAATGGCCTTCTCCAGACCTCTATCCTTGTAGAGTCCGTCGCGAAGGAAGCCCAGACCGGGAAGCTCTTCCCGCACCTTGGCCAGACCTTCATCCAGGTCGCCCCCACCGGCAAGCAGGCTCCCCAGGGCGTAGAGCTCCGCGGGCTCCAGGACCGCACCCTCCAAGCTCAGCCGACTCAGGGCATCTCTCGCGTCGGGGATCTCGGGGGGAACCCAGTCCCGGTGCTCTCCGAGGAAAGCCGCCATCTCCTCGACCCGGCTCAGCTCTTCCTGGACTCCTGAGGGATGCCCTCCAGGGCGGAGCGTTCGGATCCGCTCTCGACCCAGGGGGCTCAACGCGGAAGCCGATACCCGTTCCAGGACCTCGTGGAACTCCAGGACGGTCAGGGCATGCGGGTTCATGGATCACCTGCCCCGAGGGCCAACCGGCGGAGGACGCCAGGGGTCCCTCCCCAGAATGCGGGACGGGCGCCGGCCATGCGGCCAGCGCCCGTGGTTGGACGTCCGTCTGGGGGGGTGAGGACCCACATCACCCGGCAAGCTCCTCCCGGACAATTCGATTGGCCTCCTTCCCATCGAATCGGCCCTTGAGGCGGGGCATGAGCTGCCCCATCACCGGCCCCAGCTCCCGGGGGGCCCCAGTGAGAATCTCACGAACGATTTGCCTCACCTCCTCCTCGGAGAGACCCTCAGGGAGGTACTCCGAGAGGATCTCCGCCTCCCCCGTCTCCTTCTCGGCCAAATCCTCCCGACCGCCAGCCCGCATCTGGTCCGCAGCTTCCTTTCGCCGCTTCACGGCTTTGGTCACGACCGAAATGACCTCAGCGTCATCCGCGTCCCCTCCCAACTCGATCTCCCGGTTCCGGAGTTCGGACAGGGTCGTAGACAGGACAAGGGTCCGGAGCTTGTCCCGGGCCTTCCTCGCCTCATTCAGATCCCCTTGCAGACGAGTTTTCAGCGGCGCACTCAAGATTCGATGCCTCCTCGTTGGAATAGCTGGAAGCTACCCGGAGGGGGTGAGGCGGTCAACGTGGAATCACCCGGGGGGCCAGGCCATCCCACGACCTCCGAGGAGGTGCATGTGGATGTGGAAAACCGTCTGGCCGGCAGCGGCGCCAGCATTCACCACCATCCTGTAGCCCTCCTGGGCGATCCCCTCTTGTTCGGCCAGATGCCGGGCCGCAAGGAAGAGCTTCCCCATGATTTCGGCCTCAGCCGGGTCCAGATCCGAAACCGATGCGACGTGGGCCTTGGGAATGATGAGGATGTGGGTGGGAGCTTGAGGGTTGATGTCCCGAAACGCCATGAGATCAGCCGTGGAGAGCACGACGTCGGCGGGGATCTCTCCAGCCACGATTCGACAGAAAAGGCAATCGGTTCCGGCCATGGGGAGCCTCCCTTCCAGATTATCGACGCGGGTAGCGCCCGGGTACCGGTCGTTCTCCTCCGGGATGGAGGGAAACCAGGGTCCGGGCGGACCCCGAAAGTCCAAACCGTGAAAACCTACCGATGATGCGGGCCTCCGGCCGGGGCGGCAATCCCTTCCGTCCCCTCGGGCTATGGGCCTGCCCCGTCGCCCGGGGGATATTCCTCTTCCCCTGGGACACCCTCGATCCGGGGGCAGACCTGGGGTGAGGTAAGGGGGGACGGTCCCTCCCTGCCTGAGCCAACAAGAGCATCTCATCATCGGGAGGGCACGGAGACTCATGGAACATTGGATGGAAGGCGTGCGGCAAGTCCTGGCCAGGGCACCCACTGGCACCTTGGCCTACTCACAGGTCCTCCAGGAACTGGCCCGGGAAAACCATGGCGAGAGCCCGGACCCGCGGTGGTTGCTGAACGCAGTGGCTGGCCGAAAGGACCTCTTTCGAGTGGTCCCATTCCCCATGGGCCCCTGGGCCCGGTGGTTGGATCAGGTTCAGATGGAGGGGAGCGGCTGCAACCATCGATCGGTCAGGGACGATCCCTGGATCCTCCTCCTTCGCATCCCTGAGACCGGGATCGGGCCTGCGGAATCGGTCCTGGATCGACTCCGGAGGGGGCTGCGGGAATGGGGACGGGCCCTCGACGAAGGATCTCCCGTTGCCGTCGCACGGTGGATCCGGGCAAACCGGGAGGCGGCCCGCGCGTGGAAAGCTATTATGAGTCGGAGGGCATAGTCGACCTGAAAACTCCGGACCACCATTCCCCTTCCTGGTCTCCCTCCTCCAGGAACAGGGTGTGGGCAGCGGCGGCCTCCTCCACCTCCGTCTGCTCCTCCACCAGAATCCCGCTCAAGATCACCCATCCGCCATCCACCAGACTCATCTGGAACACAGGAAGGAGAGGAAGGAGGATCGTCCGTTGAATGTTTGCCACGATCCCGTTGAAGGGCGCCTGGGGGATCACCTCCCCCGCGATCACCTCCTCGGCCAGGATCTGAACCCTATCCGCTACACCGTTCGCCAGAACGTTCTCCCGGGCTGCCTCGCAGGCCATCGGATCCATCTCCAGGGCCAGGACCCCATCGGCCCCCAGGAGGGCCGCCGTGATGGACAGGATTCCGGAACCGGACCCGATGTCGGCGATGCGATCCCTGGCTCGTACCTGGCGATCGAGGAGTCTCAGGCACCCGCGGGTGGTAGCATGCTCCGCAGTTCCGAAGGCCATGCCTGGATCCAGGACCACGAGGACCTCGCCCTCCTGGACCTCCGGGACTTCCCAGGTGGGGGCCACCAGGATTCGATCCGAAATCCGCCGGGGCCCCAGATCACGCCTCCAATAGGTGGCCCAGTCCTCCTGAGCCTGCCAGTACCACTCCAGCCTGACACTCCCCCCCACTGCCCCCCTCACCCGGGTTCCAACCTCCTCGAGGAGGGTTTCCAGGTCATCCGGAGGGGGAAGATAGGTCGTATAGGCGCCCTCCTTCTCCTCCACGCCTCGGCCGCCTAACTCGACCAGGATCTCCGGTACGCAAGCGAACGGGTCTTCCGGGAAAGCAATTCCCCTCGGCTCCCCCGTGAGCTCGGTTTCCAGGTAGTCCGATGCTCGACTGGCAGTCCACTGAGCACGCTCCGGAGGAGTCTCCGACGTTTCTGCGGCTCGCCCGTCGTCGGAAGGGGGGAATACCGTGATGGCCAGCCATCGATCAGGGGGCATTCTCCGGAAATCCTACCGGTGGCGGATCTGCACACATGAGGACACCGCCCGCCCTGGGGTGGCCCAAATCACCCGTTCGGACGGGGGGACGGTCAGGAGAACGCCTCCTTGACCTTTGACCAGAATCCCTTCTCCTCGGGGCGCCCAGCCTCTTCGGGGGGAGCGTCCTCCAGCTCTCCCAACTCCCTGAGGACCCTTTCCTGGTCCTTGTTCAGTTTTCTCGGGGTCCAAACTCGAATCAGGACCATCTGGTCGCCCCTGCCCCTCCCGTGCAGCCCCGGAAGGCCCTGGCCTCTGAGCCGAAGCACCTCTCCACTTTGGGTCCCGGGAGGTATGGTCAGACGCACCGCGGCTTCGACGGTGGGGATCTCGACCTCCGCCCCCAACGCGGCCTGGCTGAAGGTTATGGGTAGCTCGAAGACCAGGTTCTCCCCATCCCTGAGGAATCGCGCATCCTCCTGAACCTCCAAGAGGACGATGATGTCCCCTCGTGGGCCACCCCTGGGCCCAACGTTCCCCTTCCCTCTCAAGGTCAGGAAGTTTTCTGAACTCACACCCGGGGGGACTTCGACGTCCAATTCCCGCTCGGTCCTGACCCTCCCGTCGCCGCGACACTTGCCGCAGGATTCCTCGATGATCCGTCCCTCACCGCCACAGGTGCGGCAGGGTCCAACGGAAACGAACTGCCCGAAGACCGACCGCTGAACGTGTCGCTCCTCGCCGGATCCCCCGCAGTTCCTGCACGGAGTTGGGCTAGTGCCAGGTGCGGCTCCGGACCCGCCACAATCCTCGCACGCGTCCAGCACCGCGACCCGAAGCTTCTTGGTAACCCCCCGGGCTACGTCCTTCAACGTGAGAGGGAGTCTGACCCTCAGGGTTTGGCCCTTCCCAGGCTCCCGTGAACGGCTTCCGCCGGAACGACCCCCGAAGATCTCGTCGAAGCCACCGAAACCGCCGAAATCCCGCATGAAGACCTGGATGGCGTCGGCGAAGTCGAAACCGCCGAACCCAGACCCTCCCGGGCCACCCCTGAGCCCCTGCTCCCCATACCGATCGTACGTTGCCCGTTTCTCCGAGTCCCGCAGCACTTCGTAGGCTTCGGTGACCTCCTTGAACCGCGCCTCGGCGTCCTTGGACCCTTCGTTTCTGTCGGGGTGGTACTTCAGGGCCAGCTTTCGGTAGGCTTTCTTTACATCCTCAGTACTGGCGTCTCGGGAAATTCCGAGGCGCTCATAATAGTCTGACATTCAGGAACCCAGAATCCGGTTCACGAGGGATGAGGTGGAGTCCACGATGGCGATGACCTTCTCGTAGGGCATCCTCGTGGGTCCTATGACCCCGATGACCCCCTTCAGGCCACCAATGCGGTACTCGGAGGTTACCAGGGTGAAGTCGGAGAGCTCTTCCTGATCGTTTTCGCCGCCGATCGTGATCTGCAGCCCTCCCCGATGATCCCGGCTCGAGAGGGCAGTCCCCAAGACATCTCGGCGTTCGGTGAGCTCAATGAGGCCCTTCAGGCTTTCCCCCGACGTGAATTCCGGTTGAGTCGCCAGTAGACTCGCCTGCCCGAGGAGAATCTGCCCCCCCTGGAGGTCCGACCAGTTGAAGAGGTCCGATCCAGATTCGATAAATATGTTGAGAAGCTCGTCCGCCGCGGAAGACTCGTCGGTCCGGGAGTCTCTCAGGCGCTCCGGCAGGGTCTGTCGGATTTCCCGGAGAGTGAGCCCCACCAAGCGCTCGTTCAGCAGGAGGGCCAGGGCCACCAGCGTGTCTTCCGGGATCTCTCCCTCGAAATCGACGTAAAGGGTCCGCACGAGACCACTCCGGACCGTCGCAACCAGGAGGACCTTGTTGGAAGAAGCCTTCAGAAGATCCAGCTTCTCCAGCACCGCGTCCTCGATGCCCGGCGCCAACCCCACGCCCAGCTCCAGCGAGACCAGGCTGATCGCCCGTGCCGCCCGTCGGATGAGCCGCTCCACGGTGGTGGAGCCAGGAGACTCCAGTTCCCGAACCAGCTGCGTGTGATCTTCTTGGCTCAGGTTGGAGATGCGGATGAGCTGATCCACATGGAAGCGGTACGCCCGGTCTGTGGGCACCCGGCCGGCGGAGGTGTGGGGATGAGTGAGGTACCCCTTTTCCTCCAGGTCGCTCATGGTGTTTCGGATGGTGGCCGGGGACACACCGAGACCACAACGGCGAGCGACCGTCCGGCTACCCGCCGGCTCCGCCGTTTCTACATAGGCCTGTACGACCGCTTCCAGAACCCGGATCTCCCGCTCTGAAAGCTCCGGCCCGGTCAGTCTCCCTCGTAGCTCAGCATTCATATCGACCTTGAAAGATCGAAACGGCCTAGCGTGACCGTCAAGACGGTGGGGAGTGGACTCCCCGGATTCCATCCAACTCCACCACCAATTGGTCCAGGAGGAGCCACCCGTCTGGAGTGAGGTGAAACCCCTCAGAAGTCGGTGCGGCCCACCCCTGGGTTGACCACCTCTGGAACAACGCCTCGGCCTCCTCAGGGAGGACATCGAACCGGAGCCCATCGTCGGTTCGGAGAGCCAGCCAGAGGGTCTCTAGGCGAGTCTCCGCGGGCCCCAGCGTCTCACTCCCCGCCGTGGGGAGCCTCCCATTCGCTACCGACTGTTGGTAGTCCTCCCAGTCCCTCAGGTTCCAGCGCCTGACGGGAGGTTGAAACGAGTGGGCCGCGTTTCCCAGGCCGAGATAGGGGCGAAGGTTCCAATACACCTGGTTATGCCGGGCCTCAAGCCCCGGGACGCAGAAGTTGGACAGCTCATATTGCCTGTACCCGGCCTCTCTGAACCGCTCGCTGGCCTCCAGGAACTCTTCCCGGTACCGGGATTCCTCCACGGGACTGACCCTCCCCTCGGCCACAGCCCTCCCCAAAGGTGTGCCGGGTTCGATGGTCAACCCGTAGAGGCTGAGGTGGGGAAGCTCCAGTGCCAGAGCCGCCTCCAGATCGGTCTTCCAGTCTCTCTCCACCTCGGCGGGAAGGCCGAAGATCAGGTCCAGGTTGATGTTCTCGAAACCGACTGCCCGCGCCCTCTGGACCGCTGTCGCCGGACCCCTGGGGCCATGAAGGCGGCCCATCCATTTGAGTGGCGTTTCCTGAAACGACTGAGCCCCGAGGCTGATGCGGTTCACTCCAGCCCTGATCCAACCACCCGCGACCTCCCGGGAAAAGGACTCCGGATTTGCCTCGGCCGTCCACTCCAGATCCGAACCCTGGAGCCGTCCCGGACCGAGGACCCGGGCCAACCCCGCCATGGCCTCCGTGCCCAGGAGGGAAGGCGTGCCCCCACCCACATAGATTGTCTCAAGGGTGGAGGAAAGGCAGGACAGTGACGCGTCGTCGAGGAGGGAAAGCTCCCCAGCCAACGCTCCCAACCACCCCGTGCGGTCTCCTGTGGGGGATACGGTGACGGAGAAATCGCAATAGAGGCAACGGGACGCGCAGAACGGCGCGTGGACGTACACCGACCGGACTGGGACATTGACCGGTTGGATGTCGGATCGGGCCGGTCCGACGGGTCCGGACTCAGCCACGCCGAAACCGCATCCCCGGGCAACGGGACGCATAGCCCAGGAGCTCCAGGGTAGACAGGCCGGCGAGGGCTTCCCCAGGGTCTACACGAGCCCGCCTGGCAATCCAATCCACATGGTGGGGCTCGGTGTCCAGGACCTTCCAGAGAGGCCGTAGCCCCGGGGGAAGCGCCGATTCCGTCGGAGGTCCGGAGCCCTCCGTATCCGCCCCTCGGTGGAGAGAGCCGTCCCCTCCAGGCGCCGCCGCTTCCTCCACGAGGTCCTGGACCTCTTCCAGAATCGCCTCCGGGGTAGGGAGTAGACGGGCTCCATCCCGGATCAAGGCGTTTGTCCCCCGAGCTCGGGGGTTCTGGAGAGACCCGGGCACGGCCAGGATGTCCCGGCCCAGATCCAGCCCGTGGTCCACGGTGATCAGCGCCCCACTCCTCTCCCCCGCCTCAACCACGACGATGGCACGGGCCAGCGCGGCAATGATCCGATTTCGTTTCGGGAAGTGATGCGGCCGGGCCTCCTGCTGCGGAAGGAACTCGGATAAGAGGAGTCCGCGGGCTCCCACGGCCTCGAAGAGGGCGCGGTGGCTCCGAGGGTAGACGACCTCCAATCCGGAACCCATGACCGCGACGGTGTTTCCCCCGACCTCCAGAGCGCCCCTGTGAGCGGCTCCATCGATCCCCAGGGCCATGCCGCTCAGAACGGTGATGCCCGCCCCGGCGAGGATCCTCCCCATGGCCTCGGCCACCATTCTCCCGCCCTCCGTGGCCCGACGGGCCCCAACGATGGCCACCGCAGGACCGTGGAGAAGCTCTTCCCTCCCTTTCAGGAAGAGAAGGGGCGGCGGGTCGAAGAGATCCCTGAGAGCTTCGGGATATCCGGGAGATGTGATGGGAAGGGCCCTTATGCCTGCGGCCCGCCTCGTTACGGGCGTATCCGACTCGGCTGGGGAATCGAACAGTCCACCTTGGGCCCGGACCGCCCGGAGCGCCCCGACCCCGGACCCATGGGCACGGATCAGTTGGATGATCTTCCGGTCGCCGAATCCGGACAGCCTTTTCAGCAGGAGAAGAGCCTCCGTCTCCGACGCTACTCCGGAACCCACCACTCCTCCTCATCCACCGCCGACTCGCGCTCCGCCTCCTCCTCCATCCTCGTCCGGCCGAACAAGCTTTCCAGGAGGGACGGGAGACCCTGCCGGGTCACCGCGCTAATCGCGTATACACCCCAGGCCCCGGGGGCGTCCACTGACGGGGGAGAGCCCTCAGGCCCGAGGAGGTCCACCTTGGTCAGCACCACGCAGTGTGGTGTCTGAGCCAACTCCTGGGAGTAGCGCTCGACCTCCTCCCTGAGCTGATCGTAGTCGGCTTGAGGATCCCCAACGTCGACAGGGATTAGGAAGGCCAAGGTCCGCGTTCGTTCGATATGACGCAGGAACTGATGGCCTAACCCTCTTCCTTCATGGGCTCCTTCGATGATCCCCGGGATGTCCGCGATGACGAACGTCCGGAAGTCCGGTAGCTCCACAACGCCGAGATTCGGGGTGAGCGTGGTAAAAGGATAATCGGCCACCTTGGGGTGAGCCTCTGAGACAGCCTTGAGGAGAGTGGACTTTCCGGCATTCGGTTGACCCACCAGACCCACATCGGCGATGAGCTTCAGCTCCAACTCGATGCGGCGTTCCTCCCCCTCCTCCCCCGGCTCCCACCGCCGAGGCGCCTGGTGGGTGGAGGTGGAGAAGCGGGCATTTCCCCGGCCTCCTCTCCCACCCTTCGCGACGATCAGGCGGTCCCCGTTCTTCAGGAGCTCCCCCAGCCACTCCCCCGTGTCTGCGTCCCTGGCGATGGTCCCCGGGGGCACTCGGATCTCCGAGTCCTCTCCCGACCGCCCGGTCTTGTTGCTCCCCTCACCGTGCTGTCCACGCTGGGCTCTGTAGTGTTGCCGTCTGGTCAGATCCAGCAGTGTCGTGAGTTGGACGTCGGCCACGAGGACCACGCTTCCACCATTCCCCCCGTCCCCTCCGGCGGGTCCCCCCCTTGGTACGCCCTTCTCCCGCCGGAAGGCCTCGGCGCCAGACCCCCCTACCCCCCCCTGCACATGGATCACGGCCCGGTCAACGAACATGACCTATCGCTCCCTTCCCCACGGATCTCCAAGGACGTTCACGCTTACCTCAGCCAGCTTCCCCAGCACCTCGCGCCAAGCCCGGATCGCGCCGCTCCAGGACCCGATTCCACACAGCACGCGCCTCAGCACCCCGCTCGGAGTCGCTCGAGGATTCCGCCTCCGCGACAGCCATCTCGACCTGTTCGACGAAGGCCCCGGCATTCAGAGCCCCTCGAAGGTGGGAGTGCAGCTGGCGGGGGGCCCCCAGCACGGCCAGCAAGGCCACGATGCAGAGTTCCCGAACCGGGAGGTCCAGCCCAGGCCGGCCAAGGACCTTCCCATATCCCTCGACCACCATCCACCGCTCCATGTCGGGGTGGAGGTCACGAACGTTCCGACGAAGCCCCTCGTATTGCCCCCCGTAGACCGTCCGGCAAACCTCTTCCCCCCGGTCCGTCCAACGGTCCCAGGCGTCCGGGACAGCCGCATCGGCCTTTCTTCCTGAAACCTCCCTCCACATCCCGAATGCGTTGAGGGCGACGGGATACCCGAGGAAGAGGTAGCTCTGGAGGATGACCTCCTCCGCCCACCCGGGATCCGCCAGAGAGACACACGCTCCCATCGCCCGCCGAAGCCCCTCCGGGTCCCGCCGGGCCAGGGCAGCGCTCAGCCCGATCAGGGCCTTCCGGTCCGAGGACGTCACGTAGCTGCCCCCCTCCTGAGGGGGTACGTGCCGAATAGCTCCCCTACTCGCTCCCCCCGGGAGTTCGTGATCGACGGGCGCCGAAACGGCTCAAGAGCCTCAGCCGCCTCTGGGCTGAGAAGGGACAACTCGTCCAGCGCCCGAATCACAGCCGGATCACCAGCCCGTATCCCGCCGTCCTCCACTTTCACCGCCAGTCCAAGGCCCTCCCTGGGCATCGTGATCCCGTAGACGCCTTCCGCCCCGAGTTTGCCGATGAGCTCCCCCCTTGTCGTCTCCGCCAGCCGCGTACACAACCGGCCGGTCCCTCCGACCATGAACGGATGGCCGGCCATCGACGTCAAGATCTCCCGAGGACCCCTCTCTTTCGAGGCAGCGGCACCAAACCGGGCGAAAGAGTGCGCCACTGCGCGCAGAGGGACTCCAAACGCCACCATCCCGCACCCATCCACCATGGTGGCGATCTCCTCATTCCTCAACCCTGTGAACCGGGACATCTCCGCCAACATCCGCACCTGCAAGGGGTGGTCGGCCTCCAGATAGGACTCCAGCGGCCAATCATGGATCCGGGCCAAGCCGAGCATGGCGGCGTGTTGACCCGAACAGTTGTTGTGTATGGGAAGGATGGATCCGCCGGAACGAAGAAGGGTGTCGGCAGCGTCTGGCCCCAGGGGACGAAGGGGCCCGAGCTTCAAATCGCCCTCCCGACACCCCACTCGATGCAAGATCCTCCTCACCCCCTCGAGGTGCGCCGCCTCCCCATTGTGGGATGCCGCTGCCAGAGCCAACTCCGGAGGCGTGATCCCGAAGTGGTCTACGACCCCGTCCTCGACCAGGGGAACGGCCTGGAACGGCTTGGCTGCCGACCTGTAGACCACTGTGATGTCTGGCCGGCCCCAGGAAGCTACCATCTGCCCGCCGCTCTCGACCAGCGCAACGTGGACCCGATGGAAGGACTCCACGACCCCGGCTCGGACGCAGACGACGCCCTTCAAGGCTCCGGTCGATGGGTTCACCCCACGCAACCTTTCTTACTCTGAAGATGCCCGGATGCCGGGGCGTTGGAATGTCCGGAAGCGTCCCCGGGCAGCTGCCCAGGGGACCCACCAAATCCGCGAGAGAGGGAGTACGTTTCCGAGACGGGGTGCTCCCCCGCGCTTCGCGCGGCGGTCTCTCGGAGGTTCATCGGGGCTCGGCCACACGACATGCAGCTTGGCTCGGCCCCATCCTCAGCTAGCCGTCAGGGCTTCTGACCTCCCCCGCCGGCGACAGGCGTGGCCTGCTCCTGGGTCTCTTCCGGGGCCAAGACGGGTGTCCAATCCGACCTGTCAATCTGGGCCGCCATCTGGAGGAGCTCGCTCGTACCCGCTGCCTCCTCCAGCAGAGCGAGGGCCCGAAGCAGCGCGTTGTCCGATGCCACCATCCTCCGGAACTCCCCGGCCTCCCCCCACGCCTGGAGGGCGATCTCTCGCTCCAGGTGGAATCGAATGAACCGCTCCAGCCGTTGGAACGCTCCTTGGCTGATCGTCACCTCAGATTCCCGGAGGAGCTCCTGGAAACTGGCGAGGTCGGCCGGCCCTACCGCAAAGTCCGGACTGGGGTCGGGGTGCTCCTGAAGGTAGCGAACGGCAAAGTTGAAGACCGCGGTAAGGAAGCTTCCCCCCAAACGGTCCAACTCCCGGATTGCCCTCTGTTCGACCTCCGTCAGGGTGTCGGCCATGACCAGAACGTCCGGAACAATCCCACCTCCCCCAGCTACCTTCCTGCCACTCTCGGTAAGGAACACCGGCTTGGCTACCGTGTCCGGCAGCGTAGCCAAACTGCCCGAGAGGGTGAGGGTGCTCCGCTCGAAAGACGCGATCTGGGCCGCGCGGTCTTTATGAATCGACCGGCCGACCGGCGTATACCACCGGGCAGTCGTGAGGCGCAGGACGTTCCCACCGGTGAGGGGATAGAGGGTTTGTACCGACCCCTTCCCCCAGGTGGGGGCTCCCACCACGACGGCCCGGTCATAGTCCTGGAGGGCCCCTGCGATGATCTCGGAAGCGCTTGCACTTCGTTCGTCCACCAGAACTACCAATGCCAGATCCGGATACGGCTGCTCCCGAACGGCCCGGAACGTCTCATTCTGGTTCAGAGCCCGGCCTCGGGTTTCCACGACCCCCTGGCCGGGATCGAGGAAATAGTCGGTGATGTCGATGCCTTGTTCGAGCGTCCCTCCCGGATTCCCCCTCAGGTCGAGGATCAACTCCTGCACGCCAACCGCTTGGAGGGAGTCCACAGCCCTCTTCACCTCCTCGAAAGAGGTCTCCGAGACCGTAAGGAGGGGCAGGTATCCGACCCCCTCCTCCAACTCCAGAGCGAACGGCACGGATCTGAGCTGGATGACGGCCCGGGTGATGGTGAACGGGATCGGGACGTCGAGGCCCGGGCGCCTGATCATCACCGAAACCTCCGTGCCCGGTCGTCCCCTCAATTCCTCGACAACCTGATCCGAATCCCAACCGGCCATGGACTGCCCCTCCACCTCCACAACCTGGTCGCCAGCCCGGATCCCGGCCCGAGTACCGGGAGTGCCCGGAAGAGGAGTCACCACTGTGACCCATCCGTCCCGTTCCATGACCTCCAGCCCGACGCCTCCGTATTCGCCTTCCATCCTGATACGGAAATCGTCCACATCCGAGGCCGGCATGAACGTCGTGTTGGGATCTCCCAGATCGCTCAGGATCCCGTCGATGGCGGCCTGGTAGATTTCTCCCCTCTCAACCGGATCGACGAAGCTCGTGAGGACGCGGTCCACCACTTCGTCGAAGAGACGGAGCTGGAAGTAGACGTTCTTATCCTGGCTCACCCCTTTCTGAAGAAACCACCCGCCCATCAGGACGGCGAAGAAAAGGACAAGGCCGGGAGCGAATATCGAAGAAAAGCGTTTCATATCTCGTTACGATGCCTGAGAAGGCGAGTGTGCCTGCCCGTGTTTTTCAACCCCCGCGGACGGAAAGGTTCCCGGGAAGGTCTCCCCTAACACTTTACGAATCTGGGCCTGGACCTTACCGATTGGACCCGAGGCGTCCAGGATCCGGGCAGTGGGCGAGCGCTCCGCCAATGCCAAGTATCCCTGCCGAACGAGGGTCAGAAATGGCTCACCCTCCTGCTCGATGCGGTCCCCACCGGCCGATCCCCCCTTCCGGGTCAGACCCTCGGGAACCGGCAGATCCAAAACCAAAACCAGATCTGGTTCGAGTGCCCCAGTGGCCAGGGAATTGGCCTGACGGACCTCTTCCAGGTTCAACCCCCGCCCATAGCCCTGATAGGCGAACGTCGAGAAATCAAACCGATCGGCCAGGACCACCTGCCCGCGAGCAAGCGCCGGCTCGACGACTTCCCGAACAAATGCCGCCCTGGCCCCCAAGATCAGGAATAGCTCAGTTTCCGGCGGCATGGTCATGTCGCCCTTGTTGAGAACAATCCCCCGGATGGCCTCCCCCACCGGGGTCCCGCCCGGCTCCCGAGCCAGGATGTGTGCGATGTTCTCTTCTGCCATCCAACGGGAGAGGAGGCCTGCCTGGGTGCTCTTCCCCGCACCCTCGACCCCCTCCACCACAATGAATAAACCTCGGTCCACCGGACTTACTCGTAATACTCCAGGCCGAGATGGGTGAGCGGCTCCTCACCCATCATCCACCTGAGCGTGTTCTTGAGCTTCCGGTGCTGGATGAAGATGTCGTGCTCGGGGTAAAGCCCTTCCGGGGTCTGGGGGCTTTTGAAGTAGAAGGAGAGCCACTCCTGGATCCCCCTCATCCCGGCCCGGTGTGCTAGATCGAGGAAGAGAGCCAAGTCGAGTACTATGGGCGCGGCCAGGATCGAGTCACGGCAGAGGAAATCCACCTTGATCTGCATGGAGTATCCCAGCCACCCAAAGATGTCCAGGTTATCCCACCCCTCCTTGTTGTCCCCCCGGGGCGGGTAGTAGTTGATGCGTACCTTGTGATACATCTCCCCATACAATTCCGGGTACATCTGAGGCTGGAGAATGTGCTCAAGAACCCCCAGCTTCGACTCTTCCTTGGTCTTGAAGGACTCCGGGTCGTCGAGAACCTCCCCGTCCCGGTTCCCGAGGATATTGGTGCTGAACCAACCGTGGAGTCCCAGCATCCTCGTTTTGAGTCCCGGGGCCAGGATCGTCTTCATGAGGGTTTGACCCGTCTTGAAGTCCTTCCCGGCGATGGGGATCCCGCGCTCCGCGGAAAGGCTCTCCAGAGCCGGAATGTCCCCCGAGAGGTTCGGCGCCCCGTTGGCGTAGGGGATTCCCTCCATGAGGGCTGCATAGGCGTAGAGCATACTCGGCGCAATGGAAGGATCGTTCTCTTCCATCGCCCTCTCGAACGCCTCCACGCTCTCGTGGGCGGGCCCCGGCCGCAGGAAGATTTCGGTGGACCCGCACCAGATCATGACCAGTCGGTCCACGGCGTTTTCGGCCTTGAACCGACGAATATCCTCCCTGAGGGCTTCCGCCAGCTGCCGCTTGTTCGCAGCTGATTTCTTATTCGGTCCGTCCAGCTTCTTCACGTATGCCGTGTCGAAGACGGCCGGCATGGGCTCGATGCCCAGGAGAAAATCGGCGATGGGGTCCAGGTGGGACCGCTCGAGAACACCGGAGTTGGAGGCGCTTTCGAACACGTTTTCAGGAATGGGGTCCCACCCTCCGAACACGAGCTGATCCAAGCCAGCCAGAGGAACGAAATCCTTGAGGAGTGGCGTCCTGGTTTCGGTACGTTTCCCCAGCCGAATGGTGTTCATCTGGGTGAGACTCCCGAACGGCTTGGCCAGCCCCCGCCGAATCGCTTCGACTCCGGCGATGAAGGTCGTGGCCACCGCACCCATGCCGGGGAGAAGAACGCCGAGGCGACCCTCAGGGCCGCGAATCTCAGGTACCTGCATCACCAGACCCTCCCTTCCCTTTCCCAGGGGGGCTTCCCCCAGAACGACCATCATCGAGGGGTACTCCGGCACCGTGCTGGAACACCCA
Source organism: Gemmatimonadota bacterium (assembly GCA_039592115.1). Classification (GTDB taxonomy): domain Bacteria; phylum Gemmatimonadota; class Gemmatimonadetes; order Longimicrobiales; family Gaopeijiaceae; genus JBDHCH01. The sequence goes on from JBDHCH010000002.1 coordinate 46,158, forward strand.
GACAATCCGATGGATGGCCGTGAAGTTTGTGAGTACTGCAACGAGGATGATCACGAAGTTCAAGACCAGCCCGTCGAAATCGAGTCCGAAAATAAGTGCCGCCGCACCGAGAAGGACCACCCGTTCGGGCCGTTGCATCAACCCGACCTTGCAGTCGAGGCCCAATCCCTCCGCCCGGGCTCTGGTGTAACTCACCATGAGCGATCCGGCCATGGCCAGCATGATGACGTACACCATGGCCACGTCTTCCGGCTCTCCCCGGATGGTGTTGTACAGGGACGCCAGCCCAAGGTACATCACGATCTCACTGATGCGATCGAGTGTTGAGTCATAAAACGACCCGAACTTGGAAGCCAAACCGCTCTCCCGAGCGACCCGACCATCCAGAAGGTCCAACGACCCCCCCAGGAGAACGAACAAGCCGGCGGTCCGTACATGGTCCACATGGAAGAAGTATCCCGCCGCGAGGGTCACTACGAATCCGGCGGTGGTGACCGCATTGGGATGGATACCCGTTCGAACAAGCCACCGGACCAGGGGCCCGGTGACTCGGTACATCGGATCCTTCAAGAACTCGAGACCTAGCTTTCTCATGAACGGTTTCGTGTCAGGAGAGGATGATTCGGCTCTCGGCGCCCTTCTGAATCCCCGTGTGAATTGTCTCATTCACCCGGGCGACAACCTTGTCGAAATTGGCTTGGGCAGCCACCAGCCGCTGGTAGGTAGAGTTGCCCTGAAGGCGTGAAAAGACGTCCTCGTATTGTTTCGCCTGTTCCTCCGTGGGCTGGGTTCCTCCTCTGAGCTGGCTTTCCATCTCCTGCTCCAGGGTCTGGATCTGGCTCTGCAGCTCGGCCAGCTCCCTATCATCCCCGGAAGCGTCCATGGCCCTGCGGAAAGCCTGATACTCCTCCGTCCGGGCCAGGGACTGGCCCAGTCGCTCCGCCATTTCGAATATCTCTTGCATGAATTCCCTTTCTTGAAGAACACGACCCACTAAGATCCGCCAAATCTCCCGTTCAGGCTACCCCCAATACCACACGCTCTCGCCCGGAGAGGTCGGGCCTGATCCGGATCTCACTGAACACCCCTGTCTCCTCCATGATCCTCGCGACCTTTCCCGCCTGGTCCCCTCCGACCTCCAGTGCGAGGAGTCCCCCCGGCGAAAGGTGGGCCCCGGCCCCCGAAATCAGAGGATTCAGGACATCCAACCCCTCTGGACCCGCGAAGAGGGCGGAAGGTGGATCCCAATCCCGAACCTCGGGTTGGAGCCCCGGTCCCTCACCGGTGGGAACGTACGGTGGGTTGGATACCAGAACGTGGAACTTCTCCCCCGCCCGTAGCGGGGTGAGGAGCGGTCCCTCTCTGAGCTCCAGCCCCCCGGCCAAGCCGTGGAGCTCGGCATTCTCCCGGGCGATGGAAAGGGCCTCGGAAGACGTGTCGGTCGCGACCACCCTCCCAAAGGGGCCTTCCTTCAATAGGGAGAGAGCAATCGCACCGGTGCCGGTCCCGACATCCACCGCACGGAGAGGGCTGGGATGGTGGCCATCCGATCTCGGGGACGAGCTGGATGTTCCAGGATCCGTCTCTTTGACCCAGGCCAACACCTCCTCCACCAGGACCTCCGTCTCCGGCCTGGGGACCAGAGCCCGGGAGTCGGAAAGAAGCTCGAGTTCCCGGAACGGGGCCGTTCCGAGTACGTGTTGGAGGGGCTCCCGGTTGGCTCGACGTTTCAGGAGGGCCCTGAAAGCAGCGAGCTCCTCGGGAAGCAGCGGTCGGTCGTGTTGGAGATACAGGTCCAGGCGGGGAAGTCTCAGAACGTGGGCCAGCATGAGCTCCGCGTCCAGCCGGCCACCCTCGATCCCCTTTTCTCCGAGGTAGGATCCACTCCACCGGGTGAGGCCGATGGGGGTCCAAGGTTTCCCGGGCCCGGGTAGAAGGGCGTCCCGGCTTGGGACGGACCTGGTGGGCCTATCTGGCAGGTTCTTCCCTCCAGCCGGGCTACCCCCCGAATCCGGGCTCATCACGCTTCGGCAGCCTCCAGGCGTTCCTCCTCCTGAGCCAGCCTCAGGGCGGAGATGATTTCCTCCAGGTCCCCATCCAGGATATGCTCCAACCGATGGAGAGTCAGGCCGATCCTGTGATCGGTCACCCGATTCTGCGGGAAATTGTAGGTCCGGATCTTGGCGGATCGGTCACCCGTTCCCACCTGCATTCGCCGTTCCAGGGACCGCTTGGCTTCCTGCTCTGCGATCTTCTGGTCCAGAAGACGGCTCCGCAGGACCTTCAGGGCCTTCGCCTTGTTCTTGTGCTGCGATTTCTCATCCTGGCAACTCACCACCAACCCCGTCGGGACGTGCGTAATCCGCACCGCCGAATCGGTGGTGTTCACAGATTGGCCTCCGGGCCCGGACGAGCGGAAGACATCGACCCGGAGGTCGGCGGGGTCGATCTCCAGATCCACCTCCTCCGCTTCCGGGAGAACGGCGACCGTAGCCGCAGACGTGTGGATTCTCCCCTGACTCTCGGTCTGGGGGACCCGCTGAACGCGGTGGACGCCAGACTCATACCGGAGCCGGCCGTACACACCTCTCCCATGGACGGAGAAGATGACCTCCTTCACAGACCCGGGAATTCCCTCAGAGAGACTGATGAGCTCCACCACCCACCCCCGACGCTCCGCCAACCGCCGGTACATCCGGAAGAGATCGTTGGCGAACAGTCCCGCTTCGTCCCCACCCGTTCCGGCCCTGACTTCTACCACCGCAGGCCGGTCCTCCAACGGATCGGAGGGCACCAACAGCTCCCGAGCCGAATGGCTCAACGACTCCAGCCGTGCACGGATTCCCTCGACCTCCTCCTCGGCCATGGCCTGCATCTCGGGATCATCGGAGTCCTGAGCGAGCTCGAGGGCGCCATCGTACTCCTCCTGAAGGCGAAGGAGCTCTTGCCCCGCCCGAACGATGGGCTCCAGCTCGGCACGCTCTTGGCCCAGGGTGCGAAGCTGGTCCGGATCCCCTGCAACGATGGGGTCCGAGAGGTGCTGGTCCACCTCAGTCAGACGCTCTTCGGCTTCAGCCAGGCGCTGGGCCAATCGGGGATCAAGGATGGAGTTTTTCATGGGGTTCAGGGTTAGGCCGCGTCTAGCGGGAACCCCGAGGGGGGAAGGGAAACCGAAATGGGAAGCCGAGAAGGCTCGGCCAGGGGGTCACCCCGGCCGGAACCCTCACTTGGAGGCCGTTTGGTACTTCTTCTTGAATCGGTCAACCCGCCCCGCCGTATCGACCAGCTTCTGCTTTCCGGTGTAGAATGGATGGCAGACGGCGCAGATCTCCACGTGGATCTCCTCCTGCGTGGACATCGTGTCGATGCGGTTTCCGCATGCGCAAATGATGGTCGACGGCATGTACTCGGGATGAATTCCGTCCTTCATGTCCCTCTCCGGGTCCTGAATGATGAACGGGCCGCAGGGGCCCGTGTCCAGACCGGGAAATATAGAGAAGGCGGAATTCGAGTTCAAGCGTGCGGGGGTGCCTGGTGAAGAGACCCGTCCGAAGGGTTGCCGGGATCCTGGGTACCGGACTGTCTCCTGGCTTCTAAGAAGGAATACCCTCCCAGGATCAGGCTGACCATGAATGCGGTAGGGCCGAGGAGATCTCCAAAGCGCGCGAAGAAAGTGGCCCGGCCGGTCAGGGAAACAGCACTCCAGGTCATGCCCCCCTCCGGTGGCACGATCTCCGACACAGTTCGTCCGATCGGGTCCAGGAGGAAGGAAAAGCCCCCATTCGCCGCTCGAGCGACGCCCGTGCGGATCTCCACCGCCCGCATGACCAGATGCGCTGGGTGCTGCCGCAGGAAGGCGGAGGATGGCCCCCTTTCCCCGGAACCGAACCAAACATCGCTGGTGAGGTTCGCCAGCACTGTGGCACCCGACCTCCCCAAGCTCCCGGCCAAGCCTCCGAAGAGGGACTCGTAACAGATCAGGGCACCAACGGAATGGCGGCCCGTCGAGTGGGTCCTCCCTGGATCGCCTGATGCGAACCCCCCCCACTCCATTCCCGGAGTCATACGAACCTTGTCCGTTCGGCTCACGATGCCGCCGCTGGGATCCATCAGGAAGGCGGAGTTGGTGAGGAGAGAGGCCCCGGGTGAAGCCAGCGAACCGGCGGTGCCGGACCGGACCCCCCGGGGCACGCCGAGAGCCCCCACCAGGAAGAAGGACTCGAGACGACGTGCGGATTCACCCAGAGACGTTCTGAAGGGGGTACCCGAATCCCCGTCGAGGGGGACAGCCACAGTGGCTTCCGGGAGAATCACCAGATCCACCTCCCCCGGCCGCAGGGATCCCAGGTGTCCGAGAGCCTGGGCCAGCCCTTCGGCTGAAGCCCTTGCCGGGTGAAGCCGAAGCCCCCGCGGCACGTTGGTCCCCACCACCGCGATCCTGGGCCCGGGGCGGAGGTCCAACGTTCGGGCCCGACCCAAACCGATGGCTGCCGGGATCGCGGCGAACGCCAGGGCCAGGAGTGCGAGGGCCACCCAGGAGCGTGAAAACCCGATCCTCCTCGTTCCCCGAGATAGCGCCAGGACGGATGCGGCGCCGAGGCCGTTGACCGATGCGAGCCACAGGGAAACGCCGGACTCACCGGTCCACTCGGCGATCCCCAGGAACTCAGGCCACGAGGTGAGTGAGATTCCCAGGCCCAGCCAGGGAAAAGAGAGTCCGAAGGGGAAATGGGCCTTCACCCACTCCATGGCCAACCAGGCCAGGGCAAAGGCGAGCGCGATTGGCAGGCCTCTGGCCCGATGCAGAACATGAGTGGACCAGGCCATGAGGGCGGCAAGCCCGGCCAGGATCCCGACTTGCGCCAGGTAACCAGGGAAGGCCCAGGGAAACCGGGGGCCCACTACCGTGGGCACCCAGGAGAGTTGAATCGCCCAGAACCAGATTCCGAAGGTGAGGCCGAGCACCGCAGCCTTTCTTCCCGACCCAGGAGCAAGCTCGAGCGAGCCCAATGCAACGGCCAGGGGAATCAGGGCGACGAAGGGGAGGGGGAGCACCCGGAAAGGGGGCATTGCCAGAGCCAGGAGCGCGGCGGAAGCCAGCGGTCGGAACCGGCCCCTCATGTCATCCGGGCCCGGGCTCACTCCTCACCTCACTCACGTCCGTCCGGGAGAGGGCCGGCCGAGTTCCCGAGCTATCCCACAGCCAGAAGCTTCCTACAACCAGTGCCCCATTCACGGGGACCGTGAAGGCCAGGATCTCACCGTTGGTCTGCCCAATCCCCGGGATGATGCCCAGCAAAAGCCCCACTCCTGCCAGAACTCCCAAGGCCACCGCCAGATCCCGAGCCCAACGGGGGAAGGACCCTGGGAAAAGCACCAGGAGGTAGGCCACAGCCAACGGGAGGAAGAAGGGATTCACCTGGAGGAGGTTCAGGTTCTTGTACCAGAACACGTGGTCGGTGAAGAGCCAGGCCGCCAGGAGGACCGTTCCTCCGATCGATGCCAGGAGGGCCCATCCGCCGGCGAGGGCCAGGAGACTCAGCCTTGCGAGGAACCCCTGGTTTACTCCCTTCCTGCTCAGGACCAGAACCGCACCACCCCAGAGCAGCCCCACCAACAGGAAAAGCGGGAACGCGAACGGAACGTCCGAGGGCTCTGGAGGGCGAGAAGACGGCACCAGCTCCCGTTCCTGCACGACCAGGGATCGAACCCCACCCTCCCCGTCGGGGACCTCGACATTCCTGATCTCATCCATGAGCCGGATGGGCAGGAACGCTTCCTCCCATCCGGTCAGAGGCTCGTCCGCATCCGGTCCCAACACGAATTGGATTCCCAGATAGGCCGCGGGCATATCCCTCAAAAGGCGGCGAGTGTGCCACCGGTACGTATGGTCCGTCGTCCGCTGGGAGGCCACTTGCTTGAGGCGGCCGCCCAGGACGCGATCCAAGGCGTCCCGGACCCGGGAAGAGCAGTTGTCCCGGTAATAGTCGTAGCGATAGTGGCTGTTTTCCGGGAGGGCGTTCCACTCGACATAGGCTTGTAGCTCCGCCTTCTGTTCGGGAGTCAGCGCCAATTCCTGGATCCAGGCCGGACGGTTCGTCCATCGGCTCTCCTGCAGCGAGGCTTCCGGGTCTCTGGGAGCCATCCAGTAAAGCATCGTCCCCCGCATCAGACGGGGAATGAAATCCACCTGCCCGAAGTCGAACATTCCCCAGTTATAGGCCACACCGCGCCCAGTCCTCTCGTCCTGGATCCAGATGGCGTTGTGGCCGAAGCGTTCCCAGATCGCATCCCCCTGACCGATGGTCATGAGGTAGACCGTAAGGGATGCGCCGGGTTCCTGACTGGAGTCGCGAGCCGGGAAGGTTTCGGGCCCGACGACCGATGCGGGGTCCGCGTAAGCCGGCGCATAACGGACTCCCTCGGTGGGGCTCCCCGGATCCGGCAGGAGAAGGGCCGCTACGAGGGCGATGGCCCAGGCGTCTGGTTTGGGCATTCGATTCCCAGCGCTCACCGTGAGCCCTGTTCTCCCGGCGCAGAGGGGCCCACCATGATCTGTGCACCCATGCGGAGCTCCGCATACCGAAGGTCCTCCATGAGTTCATACCGACCCAGACCGTAGAACCTCAAGAAGTCCGAAAACGGGTATTCCAGACCGGCATGTACATTGAAGCCCGCGGCCACCGAGTCCAGGAGGTCCTCGACGAAGGTCCCCGAGATCGCCGCACCCTCACCGTTCATGATGTGGGCGGTAATGCCTGCCCCCGCGAAGGAGAGGAGGTCGAAGGGGATCGCCCAGACGAAATGGCCGTCCAGGCTGATGGCGAGGTCCGACCACTCGATCTCCCCCAGATCGGGAGGCAGGACTCCCGCCGAGGAGCCGAACACCAGATCCTGGATCTTCGACTCGAGCTCGGCCACCTCTCCCGTCTTCATGGTCGACGACCAGTAGGTGATCCCCGGCACCAACCGGAGACCGGGCCCGAGGTATCCCAGGTCGACCCGAGCCCCGACGGTATAGGTCTCGTCCACCCGATTGGGCCAGATGTATCCCCCCTCCAGGGAGAATCCCCGAAAAGAGAGGTTCTCGTAGTCGAAGTCCGCCAGACCTTGGCCGGAGAGGTTCCCGGGAAGGAGAGCCAGACCCGTGGCCAGCGCCAAGGTTCCCACGAGCGTTCCCTTCATCTCATCTCCTTATCGAGGCAATGAGGTCATAGTCCAGGGCGTCCTGAACCTCGACTTCAACGAGGTCCCCGGGCGCCGCGTCATCGGCAGCGTAGAGGTGCGTGACCCCGTCTACATCCAGCGCCTGTCCAACGGTCCTCGCCTGGAAGGCGAAGTCGGGATCGTTCTCTACTACACGATCGATCAGGGCAGTGGTCCTGGTGCCCACTTGAGCAAGATTGAGATCGAAGGAGATCTCTCTCTGGAAATCCATGAGGGCCTCCAACCGATCCCTCTTGTCCTCCTCCGGCAGGTGCCCGGGCATCTCTGCGGCCCGGGTGCCCTCCTCCAGGGAGTACGTGAAAACCCCCACCCGGTCCAACCTGAGCTCGTCGAGAAGGTCGAGGAGAATCTGGAAGTCTTCCTCGGTCTCTCCTGGGAACCCGACGATGACGGTCGTTCGGAGGGTGAGGCCAGGGATCGCCTCTCGTAGCCATTTCACCCGTTCCCTGATCGTTGCCTGTCGCTCCGGCCGTCGCATCAACTGCAGCACCCGGTCACTCCCATGCTGAATTGGCATGTCCAGATACGGTAGAAGACGGGCCTCCGAGGCCAGCAGCTCGACCAGCTCCTGCGTAATCCCGGAAGGGTACATGTAGAACAAACGGAACCATGGGATGGATGTCCCTCCCAAGAGGCCGGTCAGGAGGTCGGGCAGGTACCCCCTCGCCACGTCACCCGAACCCGTGTGGAGGGACGCGGGTCCACCCTTCTGGTGGCCACCGTCCCCTCCCCTCCTGGCACGCATCAGGTCCTTCCCATACCAGGTGGTATCCTGGGAGACGATGTTCAGCTCTTTGACCCCCTGGGCCTCCAGGGCCTGAGCTTCTCTCACCAGCTCGTCGATCGGCGAGGATCGATGGAGTCCCCGCATGAGTGGGATGGCGCAGAAAGAGCAGGTGTGGTCACAGCCTTCACTGATCTTCAGGAAGGACGTGTGAGGGGTTTCGGTGGCGAGGATACGAAGAGGCCGTTCCATGTTGGGGACCATTTCGTCCTCCTCAGGAAGAAGACCCTTCCCCCGCAACTCCGGAATCAACCCCTTGAGCTCGTCCAGGCGCAGGAAGAGATCCACCTCAGGAATCTCCGATTCCAGCTCCGCCTTGTATCGCTGGACCATGCACCCGACGGCCACGACCGCCTTCACCTGGCCGGCATCCTTCAGTTGGACAGCTTCGAGAATGGTCTCGACGGACTGCTCCTTCGCCGCCTCGATGAATCCACAAGTGTTGACGATGACGACCTCGGATCCCTCCACCTCGCTGGTGACCCGGGCGCCGTTTCCCACCAGGGCAGCCATCATGTGCTCGGAATCCACCGTGTTCTTGTCACAACCGAGGGTTACGAGGCCGACCCTCGGGCCGTTGACAGGTCCTACGGCGTCGAGGTCGAGGGTCACGGCCTGGGCGCTCGGGCTCACACCAGAGCGGATGGGCTCGGCAGCGAGTGGGATGACGGGCAGATCCCTGCGCTTCACGGGATTCCTCGCCTAACCTGGGCGCCGGGATCCGAGACGAGGTCCTTCGGCTTCAAGGTGAATTCCGGCGAATGACCTGTGCCCCCGATGGAACCGTGAAGACAAAGCGCTCCGGATCGGGCGGGGGGTCGAGGCGGATTTCGGTGAGGGTGACCGTGCGAACGGAGCCGTTCTCCATCCCGATACGAGCCTGGAGGATCAGGGAACGCTCCTGGTCCAACCAGAGGCGAGCTTCGGTGAACGCCGACGGCTCCAGAGGAGTGGCGGAGACCACATGCGTCCGTGCGCCCTGGACCGCGTCCGCCCCCACATACTCCAGGCGGTACTTCTGGGCAGGTGCCTCCAGGAATTCCCTGTGAAAGTCCAGGCCGCCTGGCCTCACCTCCATCGAGAATCGCAGCACTTGGCCTGGATCGGCGCTTGGATAGTATACCCAGAAATATTCACCATCCGACACGACCTCGTCCCCATCGGGATCGGAGAACCGCATGGAAAACAGATCCGGCTGGGCCTGGCAGAGCTCCCCTTTGGAGATGTGGGTTTCCCCAAGAAGAGGAACCTCCAGGGTTTGGTCGAAGGTGGCACAAAACGCGCGGATGGTCCTGTAGCGGGCACCGGCCTCCTCCATGAGGGAGACCGCGTCAGCCTCTTGCGCGGGAAGCGGGATCGGCGCGACTGGTCCGACCAGCGCCAACCCCAGGACCGAGGCCCGAAGGATTCCGGAGACCGGGCCAGCACCGGCTCCTCGAAGCCACACCCACTGGCCCGGCATCCTCTCCAACTCCATCGACATCTTCAGGACTCCTCCTCTTCCCCCCGCCGCAAGAACTCCAGATCCGCCAAAGTCAAGAGAACCTCTCGGGCCTTCGATCCGTCCGGTGGACCCAGAACACCAGCATCATGCAGTTGGTCCACCATGCGGGCAGCACGGCCATACCCGACCTTCAACCGGCGTTGAAGGAGGGAGGTGCTCCCCTGGTTCTGGGACACACAGACCTCCGCAGCCTCCCAGAAGAGGTCGTCTCGCTCCGAATCCTCACCAAGGCCTCCATCCTCCTTCGCGGACTCGGCCTCCATGCTCCGAACCACTTCGAGGATGTCCTCCTCCTCCGGCCACTTCTCTTCTTCTGATGCCGCGGTGGAGCGGAGGGCTGCCTGATCCCTATACCAGGAAACGAGTCGTTCCGTTTCATCGGTGGAGAGGAACGCCCCCTGGATCCGAACCGGCTCCGACGTGCCCGGCGGCAGGAACAGCATGTCCCCGTTCCCCAGCAAGGCGTCGGCACCGTTCTGATCCAGGATCGTTCGGGAATCGGTCTTGGATGCCACGCGGAATGCAACGCGAGTCGGGAAGTTGGCCTTGATCAGCCCGGTGATGACGTTCACACTCGGTCGCTGAGTCGCCACCAACAGATGGATGCCGATGGCCCGGGCCTTCTGGGCCAGGAGAGTCAGCGGCTTCTCGACCTCACTCTGGACTGTCATCATGAGGTCCGCCAACTCGTCCACCACCAGAACCACGTAAGGGAGGGGGCCGTCGGTCCAGAACCACCGGTCCGGATCTCCATCCGGGCCCTTTGGGTGGACCCTTCTCATGGGCACACCCTCCCGAAGCTTCTTGTTGAACTCCCCCACCGATCGGACTCGGTTCACGCTCAGGATCTGATAGCGGTTCTCCATCTCGAAGACCGCCCACTTCAGGATGTTGGCCGCGTCCCTCGGATCGGTGACCACCGGGTGACGGAGGTGAGGAAGGTCCACATATGCGCTCAGCTCCACCATCTTCGGATCGATGAGGAGAAAGCGGAGGGTTTCCGGCGTGTGTTTGTAGACAAGGCTGGTGATGAAAGCGTTCAGGCAGACGGATTTTCCGGACCCGGTGGCACCGGCAATCAACGCATGTGGCATCTTCGCCAGGTCTGCCACGTAGGGCTTGCCCGTCAGGTCCCGCCCGAGGGCCAGCGGAAGCTCGGCTCTGCTTCGGGCGAACTCCCTGGCTTCCAGGATCTCCCGAAGCAGCACCATCTCCGCCTTGGGATTGGGGATCTCCACACCCACGGCACCCTTGCCTGGAATGGGAGCCACGATCCGGATACTGCGAGCCTTCATGGCCAGAGCCAGGTCGGCGTCGAGGTTGGCGATCTTGTTGACCTTCACACCCGGTGCCGGTACGACCTCGAATTGGGTGACGACCGGACCTGTGGTCCGACCCCCGATAGAGCATTCGACGTTGAAGGTCTGAAGTTTCTGAACGAGGACCTGTCCCAGCCGATCCAGTTCCCTCTCCATTCCCTCCCTGTCCCCCAAATCCGGGATGTCCAGGTGGTCCAGGGGCGGAAGCTCGTGGGGGAGGTCCGGGCTGACAGGATTGGGGTCCGGGAGGCCGACCTCATGGGCCTCCCCTGCAGTGTCCGACGTCCCGGGTTGGCCCGGATCCTCACCACCCATCACCACAACATCATCATCGACGCCCTGCTCCCGGAACGGGTCATCCCCGGAGTCGGGGAATCCACTGTCGCCCTCGTCCGAAGCCTCGGAAAAGGAAAAAGCCTCCGCCTCCGCGGGAGCCTCCATCGCTTTCGCTTCGGCTTCAGCCTTCTCCGCCTTCCGCTTCTCCTCTCGCTCCTGTAGCCAACCGGCGAACCCGACCCCGGCCCGGAGGGCACCCTTCCGAAGGAACCCTGCCCCCTGGACGGCGCCGCGGCTCAGCGGACGGAGAGGGTTCCACCCGATGGTCGCGACTACCAGAAGGAGCGTGATGGCGGAGAGGAGGAATAGCGAGCCGAACCCTCCGAGGCCGTCCAGAAGCGGGCCGCCCAACCACCCTCCCAGAATTCCAGCCAGCCACGACCCGGGCTCCATCACGTGAACGGCCGGCGGAATCACCATGAGGAGGCCAACGGACAGGACCGCGAGCCGGAGGGTCCAGGCTTGGGAGAGCCAATCTCCTGACCTCATACCGGATAAGCCCAGGAGGACGGGGATCAGGAGGGAGGCGAGGCCGAGGAGGTAGAAGAGGATGGCGTACAGGCCACCACCCACTGTCCCCATGAAGTTACCTGAAGGAAACCAATCGTCTCCTTTGGGGCCGAGGAGTCCGGTGGGCATGAGGGCGAGTAGGACGAAGACGGCAAGGGCGAGAAGGCCCAAAGCCAGAAGCTCCCTCTGCTGGTCCCTGTTCAACATGTCCCCTCACCCCTTCCTGGCAATACCTCGACCCGCGGCCCACCGATCCGGATCTGGCAACGTCCACGAGATCCTGTCAGGGTCCCTCCTTCAAGCCGATACGCCGCTCCCTCATCACCGGCACGATGGCGTGCCGGTCCACAGATGCACAGAAGGCCAGGTCCCCGTCCATCCCGATCTCCCCCAACGCCTGGCCACCCTTGGTGGACTTGAGGAACGCGACATCCGGGTTGTACTTCTCGGCAAGGTCCAGAACGACGCGCCCGGCGTCATTCATCTCTGCTCCATCCCTGGTGGCGTCCAGCACCCTTCGGATGAGAAGGCCGGCGCAAAGGGCATCGGGAAGGGAAAACCGATTTTCCCTTCCGGCACACACGACTGCCAGGTTCTCCACCTCCTCCAGCTCTTCCACTACGGCCGAAAGGTTGAGGAAGGAGGCGACGAGCACCGTTTCCGCGTTTTCGGCCGCCAGGAGGGCGCGTGTCCCGTTGGTCGTGCTCATGACCAGCTGTTTGCCCTCCACGACCTCCGAAGTGTACTCGCCCGGCGAGTTGCCGAGATCAAACCCTTCGATCTTCAACCCCTTCCGCTCCCCACAGAGGAGCGTGTCTTCCCGGCCGAGGGACAATGCCAATTTCACCGCTTCCTCCGGGAGGGCCGTCGGGAAGATCCCGCGTGCTCCATTCGCGAGGGCTTCGGCGATACAGCTGGTCGCCCGGATGACGTCGATCACAACGGCGGTTCGGCCCTCTACGACAGTCTCGTCCACCACGCTCGGTGAGAAGAATACCTCCACGGTCATGTGGCGCCCTCCTCACTGGCCAGGAACTGTTCCACGAACCCGGTGTGCAATTTCCCCGATACGAAATGGGGGTCCCGAGTGATTCGGGCCAGGAGGGGAATGGTCGTTGAGACCCCCTCGATCACGAAGGTGTCGAGGGAGTGCTGTGCTCGGACGATGGCCTCGGTCCGCGTGTTCCCCCACACGATGAGCTTGCCTAGCAGGGAATCGTAGAACGGCGGGACGCGGTATCCCGCATAGATGTGAGTATCCATCCTCACGCCCGGTCCTCCTGGAGGATGGTATGTCGTGATCTGCCCTGGGTTGGGGGCAAAGTTTCTGGCCGGATCCTCGGCATTGATCCGGAACTCGATGGCGTGGCCTCTGTGGACCACCGGCCCGTCCGGGAATGTCAGAGGCTCCCCGGCAGCAACCCGGATCTGCTCCTTCACCAGGTCGAACCCCGTAGTCATCTCCGTCACCGGGTGCTCCACCTGGATCCGAGTGTTCATCTCTATGAAGAAGAATTCCCCGTTCTCATCCACGAGAAACTCCACGGTCCCGGCTCCCACATACTCGATCGCCTTGGCCGCCTCGACCGCGGCCACGCCCATTGCCTCCCTCATCTCCGGAGTAAGAGCCGGTGAGGGGGCTTCTTCGATCAGCTTCTGATGTCGCCGCTGAATGGAGCAATCCCGCTCACCGAGGTGCACGGCTCGTCCGAAGCGGTCTCCGAACACCTGGAACTCCACGTGCCGGGGCCGGGTGACGAATCTCTCCAGGTAAACCCCTGGGTCCCCGAATGCCGCCTCTGCCTCATTTCTGGCCTGACGGAAGAACTTCTCGAAGCTCTCGGGATCCTGGGCAACCCTCATGCCCTTGCCACCACCCCCGGCGGTGGCCTTGATCATGATCGGGAATCCGATCTCTTCGGCGGCCCGCCTGGCTTCCTCCGGGTCTTCAATCTCACCCAGCGTACCCGGAACCGTAGGGACGCCCGAGTCCATCATTGTCTTCCGCGCAGTGGCCTTGTCCCCCATGGCTCTGATCTGTTCGGGGGTAGGTCCGATAAAGACAATGTCCGAACTCTTGCAGACCTCGGCAAACTCTGCGTTTTCAGCGAGGAATCCGTAGCCGGGATGGATCGCCTCGGCACCCGTGATCTCCGCGGCGGCCAGGATTCGGGGAATATCCAGGTAGCTTGACGCCGCCGGAGGCGGACCGATGCACACTTCCTCGTCGGCGAATCTCACATGCAGGGATTCCCTGTCCGCTTCCGAATAGACCGCGACCGTGGGGATTCCCAACTCGTGGCACGCTCGAATGATCCGGAGGGCGATCTCGCCCCGGTTGGCTATCAAGACTTTGTTGAACACCAGTGCGTCTCCGTGCGAGACCGAAGTCCGGAAAGAGATGCGCGCCCAAGCCCCAGCGAGGGGTCGGACGCGCCCCGTACTCCTCGTCCCGAGACCGACCTCGAGACGAAGTACCGCCGGTGGGTCGACCCTTTACCGGCCGGTTCCCGTCTCCCGATTTGCCCTATGAGGGATCGACCAGGAACAAAACCTGGCCGTATTCGACGGGCTCGGCATTCTCCACCAGGATCTCTTCGATCGTCCCGGTCACCTCGGATTCCAGCTCATTCATGAGCTTCATGGCCTCGATGATACACAGGACGCCTCCCTCTGCTACCCGGGAGCCAACCTCGACATAGGGAGGCGCATCCGGAGAGGCTGCCCGGTAGAAGGTACCCACCATGGGCGACGTCACCTCGATGAGGTTCCCTGCTACATCGTCTTCAGCGGGAGGAGGGCTCCCTTCAGGCACAGGAGAAAGATCCTCGGCAGAGGGGCCCAGGGGCTGATCCGCTGCAGGTTGGCCCTGGGGGGCCGTTTGAACCGTTGCCCCGTTCGTGTTGTACGATACAGGACTCTTTGAGAGACGGATCCGCGTCCCTCCTCGCTCCAGCTCCAGTGAATCCAACGAGCTGTCGTCCAACGCCCGGATGAGGCTCTCCACAAATTCGAGATCAATCATGAGGTCACCCGAGTGAGGTATTTGTCTTCCCGGCGATCCACCTTCACCACATCCCCGATCTCCACGAACAGCGGAACCTGGATGACCGCCCCGGTCTCCAACTTCGCCGGCTTGGTTCCCCCTTGGGCCGTATCACCACGTACTCCCGGATCAGTCTCCGTCACCTCCAGTTCGACGAAGTTGGGGAGCTCCACGCTGAGGACATTTCCTTCGTGAACCAGACCCTCACACTCCATGTTCTCTTTCAGATACTTGAGCTGGTCCTCCCCGATGACCTCGTCGGACAGGGGGATCATCTCGTACGTATTCTGGTCCATGAAGTGATAGAGCTGCCCATCCGAGTAGGAGTAGCTCACGGGACGGCGCTCCAATCTCACGTCCGTCACCTTCTCCCCCGCCCTGAACGTCTTCTCCAGCACCGCACCTGTCAGGACGTTCTTCAGCTTTGTCCTGACGAACGCGCCTCCCTTCCCGGGCTTCACATGCTGGAAATAGATGATGGTCCAAAGCTGGCCGTCCATCTCCATGACCAGTCCATTCCGGAAATCCGCAGTCGTCGCCATTCAGCCGCAACCCTACTCCGCTCGAGTCTTGAGGTGGGCAACAAGCCCTTTGAGCCCAAAAAGATAGCTGTTCTTTCCGAAGCCGGCGACCGTTCCGACGGCGACGGGAGCCACCAAGGAGATGTGGCGGAAGTCCTCCCTGGAAGCGGGATTGGAGAGGTGTACCTCCACTGTGGGCACATCGATGCCCGCCAGTCCATCCCTCAGGGACACGCTGGTATGCGTTAGTCCAGCCGGGTTGATCAGGATTCCTTGGCATTGGCCTGGAAGCTGCTCGAGATAGTCCAGGATTTCCCCTTCATGGTTCGATTGGAAGAAGTCGATCTCCACTCCAAGGTCCTGGGCCAGCTCCGCCAGTGCGCTGTTGATTTCGTCCAAGGTCGTCGAGCCATAGACGTGAGGCTCCCTCCGACCCAACAGACGCAGGTTGGGCCCGTGGACTACGGCGATTCTCATGGGTTCCCGTCCAGCCGGGTCGGGGAAGGGTCCGGGGCAAGAGCCTCTATGGGAAGTATCATGTCGGGAGCCAGGTCGTCGATGGAAACGACCGTGGAGGGGGCCAGATCTTCGATGGGAACGATGACACCCGGTAGTGCTGAAGCGGTGGGCCGCTGTGCCTCCGCTACCCACTCACCCCGCTGGGCCGCCTGTACCTGACCCAGCCTCTCGAGGAGCTCCGGATCCCCCGGCGACCGCTCCAGAAGCTCCAGGAATACCCGTTCCGCCTCCGATAGCAGACCCTGGTTGAGGAAGATGTCGCCCATGGTCCTCGTGACCAGGGCGTCGTCCTTCTTTTTGGCGGCGGCGGAAGCGTCCTCGGCGCCGGGCACGTCCTCCTCCGACCGTGGATCCGCGTGGCCACCGGGCTCGGATTGGGAGTTATCCGCCTGTAGAGCGGCCTGCTCCCAGTCCAGTTCCTCTGCTGCGACCTCGGGATCTTCCCAGACCGGCCCGGGCTCCGGCTCCTCCTCCACTGCCGGAACCTCCGTCTCGGCCTCGTCCCCTTCATCATCCGGGCTTCTCGGCAGAGCCCGGAGGGCATGGATTCTCCCCTCCAACTCCCCGTCCCCCGGGTCCAAGGGCTGGAGCGTCTGGAGCAGGGTGAGGGCCTCCTCGAATGCCCCCCCGTCGGAGAGGACTTCAGCGAGGCCTTTCAGAGCCGCTACGTTCTGGGGATCGATCTCGAGAGCCGCCCGGAAGGCGCCCTCCGCCTCCGCAGCATCGCCCTCGCCCGCATGGATCCAACCAGCAACGATGTGTCCCGACGCCAATCCGGGGTGCCGTTTGCACCCGTCGCGAAGGATCCGGAGAGCTTCGATGGGATCACCACTCCTCCGATACGCCTCGGCGAGGCTCACGAATCCCAGACCCTCAGGGTCAGCGTCAGACCAATAGAACTCCTGAAGTTTCTTGATCTTGGCGTCCAGGGATCCTCCCACGGGTTGGTCCTCGGGCTTGAAGGAGTAGCTGCATCGGGACAGGCTTCCGCCCGCCCGAAGATAGCCGAGTGTTTTCAGAGGTGTCAACGAAAAGAGGCCCGAGGTCCAGATCGGAAATGGCTTCAGGGAAAGGAGTTCCCGCCTTGAGGCCACCCGTCCCCGCCGTTAGGTTTTTTGGTCTTGTTCTCGTGGTTTTCTCTGAAGCGCCGCGCGAGTCTGGAGTGGCGGACCTATGATGCGTCAAATGCGGGAAAACACGAAGTGGATCATGCTGGTGACGGCGATCGCCTTCGTGGGTCTCATGGTTTTCGAGTGGGGAATGGACATCACCGGCCAGTCTTCCGGCAGTTTCGGAGAACTGGGCCGTGTCAACGGGACCCCCGTCACCTACGATATTTACCAGGCCGCGTACCGGAACCTGTACGATCAGGTCTCCAACGCCCAAGACGAGCCCATTACATCTGCCCAGAACCGGGAAATCGAGGAAGCCGCCTGGAATGAGGCGGTGAACCAGATTCTGGTGCAACAAGAGTTGGGCCGACGGGGCATTCAGGTTTCGGATCAGGAGATCCGGGACGCCGCCCGGTTCAGCCCCCCCCAGGAGCTGATGGGAGACCCCCTGTTCCAGACCGATGGCCAGTTCGATCTGCAGCGCTACCAGGACTTCCTGGCCAATGCCGCCGACGAGCTCTTCCTCCTCCAGCTGGAAGCCTACTACAGGGAGATCATCCCTCAGAGCAAGTTGATGAGGCAGGTGACCTCGGGGATCTACTTCTCCGATGCGGAGCTCTGGGATGCCTTCAGAGAGGAGAATGAGCAGGTCCGGCTTCGGTTTCTGGCGTTGAATCCTTCTCTCCGTATCCCGGACTCGGACGTCGACGTTTCCGACCGGGAAATCGAGGACTACTACCGAGAACACGAAGAGGATTTCCAGACCCCGGCCCAGGCCGAACTGAAGTACGTGGTCCTCACGAAGGCCCCCCTCAGGGAAGACACCGCAGCAGCCCGAGCCTTCGCCCAGGAGCTTCGGCAGGAAATCCTGGACGGGGCCGACTTCGGTGAGGTGGCGCGGCGGGAATCCGCAGACGATGTGTCCGCGGCCCAGGGCGGGAGTCTGGGCACTCTGGGTAGGGGCCAGATGCCCCCGGGCTTCGACTCTGTCGCCTTCAGCGTTCGCATCAACCAGATCCCGGACCCGGTGCAAACTCCTTTCGGAATCCACGTTCTTCAAGTCGAGAGCCGGCAGGGGGACAGCGTCCAGGCCCGGCATATTCTGGTGCCCATCGAGCGGACCAATGAGTCCGAACTTCGTCTCCTGACCCTGGCGGATACTCTGGAGGTTCTCGGGGAAATCCGGACGCTGGAAGAGGCCGCCGCCGAAGTGGGCGTACCGGTCCAGACGCAGGAGATCACCGAGCTCTTCCCGTTCCTGGCTGGAGTCGGGCAGATCTCCGACGGCCTCCTATGGGTGTTCGAGGAGGGTTCCCCCGGCGAGGTGAGTCCGGTATTCGAGGACCGCCAGGCATTTTATATGATGGAGCTGGTGAGCTCATCCTCCGCGGGCACCCAGACTCTGGAAGACGCACGGCCCACCATCGAACAGATCCTCTCGGTCCAGAAGAAGGTCGAGGCGGTTCGGATGGAGGCTCGCGACCTGGTGAACCAGGCCCGTGACGCAGGGAGCCTGGAAGTTCTCGATGACGGGGATCAATTGACGGTTCAGGAGTCGGGGCCCTCTTCCCGATCCCAGTTCTTCCCTGGATTGGGGGTCCGGAACCCGGCGATCGGCGCGGCGTTCGGGTTGGAAGTGAACGGGATCAGCGATCCGGTGGTCTGGAACAACAACGTCTATGTGGTTCAGCCTCTGGAGGTCATCCCAGCGGACAGTACAGCCTTCGAAGAAGAGAAGGCCAATCAACGAGCCCGGCTCGCGTTCACAGTCCAGCAACAGCGGCTTCAGCAGTGGATCGAGGGCCTTCGAGAGGTTGCCAGGATTGTCGACCGCCGGGAAGCGGTGTTCCGAGCCAGTGAGACAGCCCAGTCCACTCAACGAACTGGGTTGTTCTAGGAGCCTTTCCCCGCTTGAAGAGTGCTGAAGAAGAGGGGCCCCGGGAGCGAACATTCCCGGGGCCCTTCTCTTTTCCCATTCGGGGGATTCGGCGGCCCCAGCGCGCGGGGCCAAAGGAGATCCGCCCGCTGGGCTCTACTCCTCAGTCGTGGATAGGCGGCGGGGTTCCTGGTCCGCAACCTCCGCGGTGGGCTGCTCTTCCTCGGTGGCCGTGAGGCGGCGTGGACCCTGATCCTTCGTCGCGCCAGGAGGCGGAGGCATTTTCCGGGCCTCCTCCAAGGGTGCCTTCAACTCGCCTTCGATCTCACGGACAGAACCCTTGAACTCTCGGATCCCTTTGCCGAGGGCTGAGCCGATCTCCGGGAGACGTTTTGCACCGAAAAGGAGGAGGACCACCAGGAAGATGAGAATGATCTCTCCCATCCCAAGACCGCCGATTGGCATTTCGAGTACCTCCTTACCCTTTCACACAATCCACAAACCTGCCGACCCAACGCACAACTCCTAATGTAATCGGGCGGAAGTGGGATGTGAACGTTGACAGCCCGCTGCCGTCCTGGACTTCACCGGTGGATGGGGGAATGAGACCGGAGCCGGATCGGACCTGGCCCCTGGAGATGATCCTTGGATCAAATCCAGGATCGGACGATGAAGGCTACGACACCGATCCCAACAAGGGTGAGAACGTTCAGGGAAACCACCAAGGGACCGAGGGTCAGGGCCACCGCCACCAAATCTATCGAAAACGGGCCCACCGAGGCCTCGACAGAGGTCACGAGAAAATCCCGGGCAGCGCTCTCAGGAAGGAAGGCCTCGGACAGCGCCTTGAACAAACCCCCGAGAAAGAGGCCCAGGACCAGGGTCCAGACAAGCCGCTGGGCGCTCCGGCGTCTGGTGTCGAGTAACTCACGTCCGGTAGACACTCATCGATCCCGGTCGACGACATAGGTGATGGATCCCCGCAGGGATTCCAAGATCGGCCCTTCCGGAAGTCCGTCGAGGGCCCGTTCCGCACTCCCAGCAAACCCCTCGGCTACGGACGTCGCATACGAAACCCCGTCCAACTCCCTCACCAGATCTACAATTCGGAATATCTCCTCGTCCCCTGGCTCAGTGAGCGTGAAGAACTCCTTGATCTCCTGCTCGGCCGCAGGAGATGCCGTTCTCAGGGCTCCCACCAGGGGAAGGGTGACCTTCCGCTCCCTCAGGTCATGCCCCACCGGTTTCCCTGTCTCCTCCTCCGACCCGACGTAATCCAAAATGTCGTCAGCCACCTGGAACGCCATACCCAGATTGTGGCCGAACGTTGAGAGGGCGTCTCCATGAGCCTGGGAACCCAGGAAGGCACCCATCCCGCAGGCCGCCCTCATCAGCGACGCGGTCTTGGCCGAAATCAGACGGTAGTAGTCCTCTTCAGAGAAATCCAGGGCATCATACGCGGTGAGTTGCCTCATCTCCCCAACGCTCATCACGCTCGCAGCGTCTCCGAGGATACGAATTGCCTCCAGGTGACCGACTCTCGCCAACTCCGTTACGGCCCTGGAGTAGAGGTAGTCCCCCATGATGATGGCGATCTGGTGGGTCCAGAGCGCGTTCACCGTCGGCTGACCTCTCCGAAGCACGGAGTTGTCCACAGCATCGTCATGGACCAGCGTGGCGAGGTGAACCAGCTCCACCGTCGCGGCGAACGTGACCGCGTCCGGGTGGGGGTCACCGCCGACCTCGTTGGACAGGAGAACCAGAGTGGGCCGGAACAGCTTCCCCGGTAGAAGAAGGAGGTAATCGTTGACTTCCTCGATGCGGTCGAAGTCCGCTGCGACGATCCGACGGATTTCACCCAGCACCTGGTCCAAACGATCCTGCACCGGGGCTTGGATCTGTGCCAGCTCCGAAGGTGCGTTGCGTACGATGGGTTTGGAGTCGGTCATGTTGGGAGAGGGCCGAGCAGCCTATCGAAGGGCACGCAAGCGCTCCGTCACATCCTTGAAGTTGATATCGAGAGAGAAGACTTTCTCGTAGAACTCTGTTGCCTCGACCGTGTTCCCGAGCCCCTCATTGGCCTGGCCCATGAGGTAGTAGATCCCGATGAGCTCGTCCTCGACTTCGAAGTCCGAGGAGAGAGCTCGGGTCAAGGCACGAACCGCCATGTCCGGCTTGCCCATCTCCATCCAACAACGCCCTAAAACCTCGTGCGTGGGGAGGTGGTCCGGGGACGCCCGGAGCGCCATCTGGAATTCTCCGATCGCCTCGTCGAGGAGACCCATTTCCAGGTAGGCGGTGCCGAGGTCGTGATGGGCCGACACATCGTCCGCATCCACATGCTCGGAGACCTTATCCTTGAACTGGCTGAGCATCCTGGCGAAGTCGGCCTGATCGTCGCCGGAGGGGGAATCGGCCGTCACCTGCCATCGGGTGGTTGCCTCATCTTCCTCACCCAGGATCAGTGATCCCAAGTCCACATACTCCTCGGACGACGCCACCTGCGCAGGCACGTCCTCGGGGGGACCACCCTCCAGAGACTGGAGCCCGACCAGGGCATCCTCCTGCCCTGGGGAAAGCGCCAAGACCTGTTGGTAGACGGCCTTGGCTTTGGATCCGGCACCGGTTCTGGTCAGACAGTGCGCCAGATCGAGATAGGCCGAAACGAGAACCCCCTCCTCCCCCTTCCTGAACGCGTACTCGACCTGCCGCTGGTACAGGTCCACATCATCCGAGTTGTCTGCGAGCTCCTCCCTGATGAGCTCGATGGCCTGATCCAGATCCCCCTGTTCGGCGGCTTGGGCATGGGAAGGCGTGAGGGGCTCATCCTCCACCGGAACATCCGAACCCGGTGGCTCCTCGTCCTCGACGCTCAGGCCGGCCTCGAAGGTCTGGTCCTCCAGCGCAGCCCCCAACACCTCCTCGAGAGTTGGCCCTTTTTCCCCCTGGAACCCGAGGGTCGGGAGGGGCTCGGCCTCTTCACCCTCTTCGGGATCGAAGGATGCGAATGCCTCCTCTTCC
>JBDHCH010000003.1:0-88167 GCA_039592115.1 Gemmatimonadota bacterium
GATCCGGCTCCTGTCAGGCGGATCCAGGACGGCCTCTGGCGGGGGAGTGGCAGGTTCGGAGGGAATCCCGGTCGTATCCGGAGGCACCCTCGACGTGTCAGGGGGGACGGACGCGGTATCCGGGGGCGCGGCCGCTGATGTGTCCGGAGGCAGGTCTTCTCCCTCTTCCTCCGGAGGCTCCCAGGTCACGCCGGCCTCCCCGCCACCATTCCGAAGGCCGTTCACGTTCTGGACGTTTTCCAGGGTCAGCGTGTAGAGCTGGCCCGGAGTCAGGGGGCCATCGAGGATTGCGTAAAAGGAAGGCTCGGGGAGGATGGGCGGCGGGGGTTCCGGCTCCTCCTCCTCCTCCGGTTCCCTGGGCTCGGGGGGTGCCAGACGGTCCAGAAGGGTCTCCAATTCCCCCTCCAGGGCCGGCAGATCCACGGTGTCTCCGGCCGCTCGAAGGGTGGCGGTGACGATCTCCAGAGAATCGGCAACAACCTGGAGGGAGTCGGTGACCGCCTGGAGGGAGTCGGCAGCCCGAATGGAGTCGTTGAAGGCCCGGAGGGAATCCAGCTCGTGCTGCCAGAGGAGTCTCTCGATCCCAGGTGACTCCCCCTCCTCCCGGGATATCGTAACCCGGGCCCGCTCGATGGCCCTTCCCGGCATGAGGAAATCGTCGAAGCTGATGTTCAGGAGAGCGGAGTCCTGGGCCTCGATCCGAATCAGCTCGGCATCGGTGGTGTCGGGCTGGAGAAGAGCGATCTCCCGGATGATGGTGTCCTTCCTGGAGGCCAGGAGGCCCAGATGGGCCGTCGTTGATCCCTGGCGCTCCGGGAAATCCGGCTCTCCGTTTCGATTGTTGTCCTGGTAGATGGTGATCTCGTAGTTCCCCGACGGGACGTACCGGAGAACATAGATCCCCGCAGTGTCGGTCTTCGCCATGTAGATGGGCCCGTCCGAGCTCTCCTCCCCCTCGTCCTCGTCCTCGCCCTCGACGATTTCCCGGGCCTCCACTCGAGCTTGGTCGACCTTCTCTCCGGTGATCCGGTCCGTGATCACACCGGCGAGAACATGTGCCTCGTACTCCCCGCCGGTGGAGAAGACCAGCTCGAACGGGGTCTCCATCTGGTTGTTGAACATGTCCTTGACGGTGTTCAGGACCCTCACTCGATAGACGAGGTTCTCCTGAAACCCCCCGATGACCGAGACCTCCAGACCGGACCGGGTAGCATCCTCGAGCCGGCCCAGAGTCGGGCGCTCACTGATCCGCTCGCTGAATCTGATCACCACCGGGTCCCGTGTGGGATCGATGGTCTGGAAAGTGTCGGGCCAGGTGGTCACCACCATGGGTGGAATCCGGTCTTCCGGCCCACCTGGCGGCCTTCCGGGGCGTGCGCACGCCCAGAGAACGGAGGCGGCACCCAGGAGCGCCAGGCAGCCACGCAGCCCCCCGCGAGTGTTTCTCGAGATGGCCTCCATCCTGGGCTTTCTGGCCATGGGAATTTCCCTCAGTCTCTCTCGAAAGCGTGGAGCTTCTCCTGGAGCTTCTCCATCTGCTCCTGGAAGCTATCGGCTTTCTCCCGCTCCCGGGCCACCACCTCCTCGGGTGCCTTCTCGAGGAATCCTCTGTTCTCGAGCTTCTTTCGAGTGCCGAGGAGCTGGCCATCCAGCCGCTGAATCTCCCCGCGTAAGCGTTCCATCTCCCGATCGAGGTCGATGACCCCTTCCAGGGGGATGAAGAGCTCGGTGCCGTTCACGAGGACGCCGTGGGCCCCTGCCCCGGACATGCTCCCACCCAGGCTGACGTTGCTGACCCGAGCCAGGAGTTGGAGTGCGGAGGACTCCGACTCCAACGTACTCTGGAAGTATTCCGGTGCTCCGGTCAGGACCACCTCTACCTGGGCCCCCTCCGGGACGCCGTATTCCTTTCTGAGTCGCCGGATCTGGGTGATCAGCTCCTGCAGGGCGTCCATCCTCGTTTCGGCCTCGGTGTCCTCCCGGTCTGGATCGGCCTCGGGCCAGGGAGCCCCGATAAGAGCCTCCGGTCGATCCATCCCCGTCGGCCAGGGAAGTTTCTGCCAGAGCTCTTCCGTCACATAGGGGATGAGGGGGTGAAGGAGCCTGAGAATGCCGTCGAACGCCGTTACGAGGGTTGTCCGAGCCCCCTCCCTGCTCTCCTCCCCTTGGTCTCCCCGAAGCCTGGGTTTCACCAGTTCCAGGTACCAGTCCGCGAGCTCTCCCCAGAAGAAGTGGTACGCCGATTCCGCCACCTCGTGGAGACGGAACTTCTCCAGCTCCCGTGTGAGGGTCGTGGTGGTCTTGGACAGGCGGGAGAGGATCCACCGGTCGGCCAGCTCCAGATCCCCGTCGACCTCGGAAAGGGGCTTGATGGGCTCATCCCCCACGGTCATGAGCGTGAACCGGCCGGCGTTCCAAACCTTGTTTGCGAAGTTCCGCCCCGGAGCGAACGATGCCTCCAGGTCGTCGGGATCCAGGTAGATGTCCGTTCCCACCGCCGCACCCGAGATCACCGTGAACCGAAGGGCATCCGCACCGAAGCGGTCCACGACCTCCAGGGGATCGATCCCGTTCCCGAGCGACTTGGACATCTTCCTGCCCTTCGTGTCCCGAACCGTGGCGTGAAGATACACGGTCTGGAACGGCGCCTCCCCCATGAACTCGTATCCAGCCATGATCATCCGGGCGACCCAGAAGAAGAGGATCTCCGGCGCAGTGGAGAGCACGTGACCCGGGTAGAACGCCTCGAGATCCTCACTCTTCTCCGGCCATCCGAAGACGCTGAAGGGCCAAAGCCAGGAGGAGAACCACGTATCCAGCACGTCGGGATCCTGGTCCAGCGCCTCGCTCCCGCAGGAGGTACAGGCCGAGGGATCCTCCCGGGCAACAATGGTCTCCCCGCAATCCCGACAGTACCACACGGGAATCCGGTGACCCCACCAGAGCTGCCGTGAGATGCACCAATCCCGAATGTTCTCCATCCAGTGTTCGTAGACCTTCTTCCAGCGACCGGGAACGAAGGTCACCGTTCCGTCCTGAGACGCCTTGAGAGCCGGTTCGGCCAGCGGTTTCATCTTGACGAACCACTGCTCGCTCAAGCGGGGCTCCACCACCGTATCGCACCGATAGCACTGGGGGATGGAATGGGTGTGGGGGGACTCTCCGGCGAACAGGCCCTCCTCCTTGAACGCCTCCACCACCGCCTTACGGGCCTCGAAGCGGTCCATGCCCTGGAATGCCGGAGGGGCGTTCTCGCTCATCTGAGCTTCCGGGGTCATGACGTTCAAGGGAGGGATCCCCCCCCGCTGAGCCATCTCGAAGTCGTTGGGATCGTGGGCCGGGGTCACCTTCACCATGCCGGTGCCGAATTCCCTGTCCACGAAGTCGTCGGAGACGATGGGAATCTTCCTGCCTGTGAGGGGGAGATCCACCTCGCCACCAACCAGCCCGCCGTACCGCTCGTCGGCCGGGTTCACCGCCACCGCCGTGTCCCCCAGCATGGTCTCTGGCCTGGTCGTGGAAACGGTCAGGTACCACCGGCCGTCCGGGAGTTGCCCCAGGGCCTCAGCCCCACCGGCCCGCGCCGCTGCGGCGGCCTGATCCAACCCCGGGTCCAGAGGATACCGGAGGTGGTAGAGACGGCCTTCTACCTCGTTCCCTTCGGCCTCCTCATTGGAGAGGGCCGTGTGACAGCGAGGGCACCAGTTGATGATGTACTCGCCCCGGTAAATGAGCCCCTTCTCGTAGAGTCGGACGAAAACCTCGCGGACAGCCTTGCTCAGTCCCGGATCCAGGGTGAAGCGGGTCCGATCCCAATCGCAACTCGATCCGATGGCCTTGAGTTGCTCCAGGATGGCGCCCCCCGTCTCCCGGACGAAGTCCCAGGTCCTTTCAACGAACGGGTCGCGGCCCAGGTCTTCCCGGGTCAGCCCCTCCTGTGCCAACTGCCGTTCGACCACGTTCTGGGTAGCGATCCCGGCGTGGTCCGTCCCCGGGACCCAGAGGGAGGCCTTCCCCTGCATCCTCCTCCACCGGATCAGGACGTCCTGAATGGTATTGTTCAGGCCATGCCCCATGTGAAGAACAGCGGTCACGTTGGGCGGAGGGATCACGATCACGAAAGGGTCCCTGCCGGCCTCCAGGACCTGGGATGCGGAAAGATTGAAATAGCCCTTGCTCAGCCACTCGGAGTAGAGGGCCGGCTCGATGGACTTCGGGTCAAGACGGGGTGCCAACTCGGGGGCCACGACGACTCCAGAATCCCAGGGAAACAGTTTGAAGAAAGCCGGACCGCCGGCCAGGGGCCGGACCACCGCTCACTTTTGTAGGCTGCCAGTTTGAAACGGTTCCGCCCCTCCCGGCAATCGGTCCGGGAAGAGCGGAGAACAGCCAAGATTACCGGAAGTTCAGAGAGGCGTCAATTTGGTGATGGTCCCCACGGATGGCACGGAGCGGGGTTAGCGCCGAACGCCCGTGGTATCAGGCTTCCGTTCGGCGTCCTTCCGCCGACGAATGGCCTCGGCTCGTTCCTTCCAGATGTCCTGGGCACCCTTCCGGGCAGCGGCCTGGTCGATGTCGTCCCAAGCCCAGATCCGGTGGGCGTTCTGCTCCCGGTTGAACGGCGCGGCCGAGAATCCGGGAAGGGGGAGCGTGATGTCTCCAAGATGGAGTTTCCCCGGCGACACCCCCCATCTCCTGCCTTCATCGTCGGTGTAGGTCCAATCCATCGCCCGGCGGGCCATTTCGGCGGCCACGGCCATGGAGTCGGCGGCATCCTCCAGTTCCGCTACCAGAAGGAGCCTCATGAGCTCCTCGTCCGAGAGACGAGTGAGCTCCGGGTCCACCGGAGCCCAGAGTCGCAGGTCTCCGGCTTTCGGGCGGAGCCTCTCGGCAGCCGAAGGGCCTCGGCTGGCCGCATCCGTCACTTCCCCCGCCACCGGATCTCCAACGCCCGGCGGAGTCGCCAGGGGCGGCGTCTGAACCTCCGGATCGGGCACGTCCTCCGGGGGAAGGACATCCGGATCGGGTTGAGCCGGGACCTCCTCCAGATTCACCAGCTCCGTGCCCTCGGGCCGGAAGGGCGCGCTCACCGCGCCAAAGGGTGAGACCACTGAAGGCCCTCTGAGGAGGAGACTCGGGTAGAGGCCCACGAGGACCAGGTGGGCCACCGCCGAAATCCCCAGGGACACCCAGAACGCCCGCCGATACCCGGTTCGGGTCCGGTCACGTGGAGTCGGGGAGAGTCGATTCCCTTCCGAGGGGGTGGGGTGGTCAGACATGGTGTTTGTACTAACCCCCCTTGAAATTCCGGTTCCGGTGATCCCCCCCCGGTTGTCGGTAGGAGGGTATGTGGCCCGATTGCCCCCCTTTCCTCGTGGAATGGCCCCCTCTCCTCAGGCCAGCAGCCTCCCGAGGCGCTGGGCGGCTTCCTGGAGGCGTGCTGCGGAGGTTGTGAGGGCGATACGGAAAAACCCTTCCCCACCCTTTCCCATCGAGCTTCCCGGGAGGAGAATCACCCCCTCGGACTCCAACGCCCGGCGGCAGAACTCCAACCCTGTCTCACTGGTTGGGATGGGGATCCAGAGATACATGGTTGCCCGGGGTGCCTCGGCCCGGAACCCTTCTTCCACCAGGGCCGCCACAGCCGCATCCCTCCTACGACGAAAGATATCAATGTTCGCGGGCACCCACTCCTCCCAGGACCTCAGGGCGGCGGCCCCGGCGGCCTGGATCCCGAGAAAGGCGCCCGTGTCCACGAAGCTTTTCACACGGGCCAGTACTCCGATGAGCTCCGGATTTCCCGCAGCCCACCCCAACCGCCACCCCGTCATGTTGAACGTCTTGGAAAACGAATGGAACTCGACTGCCACTTCACGTGCACCCTCGATCTCGAAGATGCTCGGAGGCTGATATCCGTCGAACGCCAATTCGCTATATGCGTTGTCATATACCAGGACCATCTGGTTTCTGGCGCAGAACTCCACCGCTTCCCTCAAGTACTCCGGGGGAGCGAGAGCGGTGGTGGGGTTGTTGGGATAGTTGAGGTAGAGGAGCTTCCCTCGCTTCACATCGGATTCCTGAAGCTCATCCAGGGGAATCAGGAAATCGTTCTCCTCCCTGAGTTGGACCTGGATAGGATCTCCCCCAGCCAGCCACACGCCGCTCCAGTAGGGGGCGTATCCGGGGTCCGGGATGAAGGCGGCGTCTCCCGGATTCATGAAGGCCAACGGAAGGTGGGCGATCCCGTCTTTCGACCCGATAAGGGGAACCAACTCCTTGGCCGGATCCATCTGAACGCCGAAGCGCCGGTGCATCCAGCTCGCCACTTCTTCTCTGAATGCGGCCAGCCCCAGGTTGAAGGGGTATCGAGACATGGCGGGATCCCCGACAGCCTCCCTGATTCCCTCCAGGGCCGCCGGGGGCGGCGCCAGATCGGCATCTCCGGCGCTGAGGTTGATGACGTCGACACCCTCCGCCAGGAGCCGTTTACGGGCTTCCGGGATTCCCGCCATAGGGTACGGCGGGAGACTCTGGAACCGTTGGCTGAGCTCAGGGAGCATGATTCAGGCCTCCTCTCGGGCCACGACGGGGTTCTTCAGGACTTCCAGGCCGGTCAGCTCGACTTCGACGATATCCCCTGCAGTGAGGGGCCCGACACCCTCCGGCGTGCCAGTGGCCAGCAGGTCCCCGGGCTCCAGGGTCATGATCCTGGAGATGTAGGAGATGAGGAACGGGATGGCGAAGGCCATCTCCACGGCGCGTCCCCTCTGCCGCTCCTCCCCGTTGACCCGGGTGAGCACGGACAGTGCGTCCAAATCCACCGCGTAAAGCTCTTTGGGGTCCCCGACCGGGCAGAACGTGTCGAACCCTTTCGCCCGGCTCCACTGGTTGTCCTTCCTCTGGAGGGTTCTGGCCGTGACGTCGTTCACCGGGACCACCGCCTCAACGTAGTCCAGGGCCACGTTCTCCTCCACCCAGGAGGCCCGCCGCCCTATGAGGACGCCGATCTCTCCCTCGTAGTGGACCTCCCCAACGCTTGGCGGGAGGACGATGGGATCCCCGGGTCCGATGACGGAGGACGGGGGCTTGAGGAAGATGAGGGGCTCCGAAGGAACCTCATTCCCGAACTCGGCGGCGTGGGCGACGTAATTCCGCCCCACGCAGACGATCTTCGATGGGCGACGGATGAGTGCCATGATCGAGTCTCAAGCAGATGGAAGAATATGCGGCCCATCTCTCCCGGTCCGAAGAAGCATTCCTGGCAGCGGAGAGAAGCGCCGCAGCAAGTGTGGCGGCCCCTGCGAAGGGAACCCTCAGTCTTCGGAGGGACGAGCGTGGAGCAAGGTACCCACGACGGCTCCCGTCCCCGCAACGGCCAGAAGGGTGCCGATGACAGCCCACCAGAAGCCGAGGTCGGAGTGCCCCGCCTGCCAGCCCCCTGAAGACTGGCCGAAGGCCAGCGTCACGAGAACGGCGTAGAAGACTCCGAGGGAAAGACCGATAAAGAGCTTCATTGCTCAGGACCTGAAGAGTGGAGTTCACCGGGAGCCCCGGTTGAGACGCGCCCTAATCTACTTTCGAGGCCGGAGTGGACAAGTAGAAGGCTTCCAGCGTCCGTCGCAACTCTCCCCACGGGCCTTTGGAGAGGGGGGCGGGCGGAAGGGACTGGCGGAGATAGGGGCCGTATTTCCGTGTCAGGATCCGGTCGTCCAGGACCAGGACAGCACCCCGATCGGTCTGGGTCCGGATGAGGCGGCCGAAGCCCTGTTTCAGCCGAAGCGCGGCCTCGGGGAGGGTGAAGCGCCAGAACGGATCCCCTCCCTGCGCCTCGATGGCTTCGATGCGGGCCGCCACGATGGGCTCAGTCGGAACCTGGAACGGCAGCTTCTGGATGATCAGCCCTCGGAGGGGGTCCCCGGGGACGTCCACGCCCTCCCAGAAGGAAGCCGTGCCCAGGAGGATCCCGTCGCCGGACGCCACGACCCGACCCAGGAGCCTTGCCCGGGGACCTTCACCTTGGACGAAGAGGGGGCCCGGCAGGTACCCCTCCCGCTCCCTGAGGAGCTCGGCGACTCTCGTCAGGGCCCGGTAGGAGGTGAACAGGACGAACAACCCGCCCCCCGTCATCCGGGCCATATCGAGAACCACTCGGGCCGTTTCCTCCTGAAATCCATCGCCGCTCTGCTGGGGCCCTGAGAGGTCGGTGGGAACCCCCAGGACGCTCTGCTCTTCGAAGAAAAATGGGGATGGCATCACCGCCTCCTCCACCGCCAACTTCCCTTCAGCTTCCTCCAGAGCCTCCGGACCCAATCCCAGTCGGGAGCGGAGGTATTCGAACCCGGCTCGTGTCGTGAGCGTGGCCGATGTGAGGACAGCGCCATCCAGTCTCCGGAACAAGTCTTCCCTGAGAATCGGCCCGACCTCGATGGGGGCAGCCGCCAGGGCCAGATTCCTGGATCCCCCAAGGGGGCGCCCCTTGAGTTGGAGCCACCGAACGAGTCCGGAGTTCTCGTCCCCAGGGTCCAGCACCCGTCGGACCCCCAGAGCCGAAGACTCCAACCGGTTCTGCACGCTTTGAAGGTCCAGGATCCTGCCCTCCAGTGTGTCTGCCCAGGCCTCATCGCCGCCGAGTCGAAGCCGGAGCTCTCCCACTTCCCTTGCGAGGCGCCGAAATGCCAAGAAAAAGAACGCCACGGCCTCCTGGACCTCCGCCCCCCTCCCCGGCTCGATCCCCTCCCGCCCGCCCAAGCGAAGAGCGTCTCCCACCGCTTCAGGGAAGACATCCCCCAGTGAGGTCAGGAGTGGCTCCAGGGCCTCCCGAGCCTCATTGAGGGCCGGAACCACTCTCTCTTCCAGGCGAGAGAGATGGGACGCCGCCGAGCCCCGTTCCGCCTCACTCGAAAGCCTGGACCGCAGGTCCGCCAGGACCCCTTTCCCTCTCCGCTCCAGGCGGGAGAGGAGCCGGAAGAGACCCGTTCGGGTAACCTCCACCCCCAGGTGGTCCGTTGCCGCCTCTTCGGCGTTATGAGCCTCATCGAGGATCAAGTGGCGAAATGGAGGGAGCACGGCAGCCTGGGTGAAGTTGTTGGACGCCCTCCGCACCGCCAGATCGGTAAACAGGAGGTGGTGGTTCACCACCAGGATCTTCGCAGCCGCGGCCTCCCGTCGAGCCTTCTGGAAAAAGCAGTCCTGAAAATGGGGGCATCGTGCCCGTAGGCAGATGTCCGGATCGCTCTGGACCTCCTCCCACACTTCGTCGGAGGGCGGAGCAGACAGGTCGGACCGTGAGCCGTCGGTCGTGTTCTCGATCCAGTCGAGGATAGCCTGGATCTCCTCGCCTCGATCATCCTGAAAAAGGGACGGAGCCGACACGGCAGCCAGGCGCGCGCGTCGAATGGACACGTAGTTTCCCCGCCCCTTCACCAGGGCCCACGAGAGGGATTCCCCCAACGCCTCCTCCAGAAGGGGCAGATCCTTCCCGACGAGCTGTTCCTGGAGGTTGATGGTGTTCGTGGAAACGACCGTGCGCTCCTCGTTCTTGAGGGCCCACGAGACGGCCGGGAGGAGGTAGGCCATGGACTTCCCCGTTCCGGTACCGGCCTCCACCAGACCCACGCCTCCCTGGTTGTATCGCCTGGCCACGAGGAGGGCCATTTCCTTCTGTCCCGGCCGATCCTCGTACGCTGGGAGGACCCGAGCCAGCCCACCCTCGGAAGACAGGAAGCCTCCGATCTCCTGGAGGTCGAGGGCCTCGACAACCCTGGGCTCCGGAGGCTCCACCACCACGTAGAGACTCGTCGCCTCGTTGTCCACGATGGCCGACCCCAGCCCCTCCTCGAAGAGGGTGGCCGCCACGGCCAGGTCGGCGTCGGAAGGCTCGATCTCGCCCGAGGGGTGGTTATGGACCATGACGCTCCCCTGGGGGGCGTCCCTGGAAACGGCCAGGACTGCGGACCGGTTCCCCCGGGCCACGGCCCGGACGTTCACCAGGGCCCGGTCCGGTCCCACCTCCGCCAGGAACGTCACCTCGCGGCCTCCGGCCCTGAGGATCTCGCTCCGGATGACGCCTGCTGCTTCGGGGGAGAGGGTGAGGGGGGGTGGGGCGGTCGGGGGTTTGCCGGGAGGCGTCATGAGGAGTCCGATTCCCCTCCTTCCCGTGTGCGATTCACTTCCTGGACGATCTCGTAGGCATCGTTGCGAGGAATCTTCAGACGCCTCGAGATCTCCTTCGCCGCACGGCTGGGGCTCCGACCGTCCTCGAGGAGGGCTTCGGCCAGTGCTGCCGCCGCGGCCGAGTCGACCTCCAAAGCCCCCGGCACCTCTCCCGCCGGCTCCAGCACCAGGGTGATTTCCCCCCTCGGGGGAGTCTCCGTGAAGTGGGCCTTCAGTTCCTCGAGAGTCCCCCTGACGAACTCCTCGTGGAGCTTGGTGAGCTCTCGGCATACTGCACCCCGGCGGTCGGGGACAGACGTGTCCCCCAGGTCCTCCAGAAGGCGAAGGAGGCGCTCGGGCGACTCGAACAGGACCGTCGTCTCGGGCGCTGTGGAGATCCGGTCCAGCAACTCTCGTCGCTCCGCCCCTTTACGCGGGAGGAAACCGAGGAAGGTGAAGCGATCAGATGGGAGGCCCGAGGCCACGAGGGCCGCGAGGATCGCCGACGGGCCGGGAATGGGAACAACGGGGTAGCCAGCGGAGAGAACAGCGTCAACCAACCGTTCCCCAGGGTCGGACACCAGGGGCGTTCCCGCGTCGGACACCATCGCGATGTCCTCGCCATCAGCCAGCCAGTCCAGAATCGCCTCCCGCTTCGATGTCTCATTGTGTGCATGGAAGGAGACCATCGGAGTGGACAAGCCCAGGTGGGTGAGAAGAGGCCTTGTTCGCCGCGTGTCCTCGGCGAGGATTCTGGAAACCCTACCCAGAACCTCGGTCGCCCGGCGACTCAGGTCGCCGAGGTTCCCGATGGGGGTGCTTACCACATAGAGAGTGCCCATCAGTGAATTCTGGGGACAGGAAAGCCCGGCCTCAACCCCACGGGGGGCCGAAGCCGGGCCGGCCTTGTTTGGGGTGCTACCCTCAGATGTGCTCGTTGATCTTCGCTTCCAGGAAGGGGCGAGGCACGGCACCAACCACCGTGTCAACGTGCTTTCCGTCTTTGAAGAAGAGGATACTGGGGATGGACCGGATCCCGAAACGACTCGCCGTTGCCGGGTTCTGATCGACATCCAGCTTTCCTACCTTCAGGCCCTGCTCGGAATACGTCTCAGCCAGATCGGCCACGATGGGCGCGACCATGCGGCACGGTCCGCACCAGGCTGCCCAGAAGTCCACCATTGAAAGACCGGTCGTGCTTTCGATCTCATCCCCGAAGTTGGAATCCGTCACCTCGAAGACTCTCTCGCTATCTGCCATTGATCCTACTCCTTGTCCGGATTGGCGGCCCTCCGTACCATGCCGCCGGGGTTCAGGCGCCGCCAGGATCGTCTCTCGTCTTCATCCAAGCAACGACACGAAAATGTTTCCTTACCCGCTGGACCACGTCGCCGTGGCCGTTACCTCTCTGGAAGAGGCCTGTCGCCTCTTTGAACTCCTGGCCGGGGAGAGCGGTTCCCCGACCGAAACCCTGGAAGCTCAGGGTGTACGTGCTACCTTTGCCGGTTCCATCGAACTCATCGAGCCACTCGGACCCGATACTCCCGTGGGCCGGTTCCTCGAACGCCGTGGCCCGGGCCTCCATCACATCGCCTATAGGGTTCCGGACTTGCCGGAGGCGCTCCATCGCCTCCAGGATGCCGGCGTCCAACTTATCGATCCAGAGCCCCGGATCGGGGCCCGGGGCCACCAGGTCGCCTTCCTGCACCCCAAGAGCACCGGGGGAGTCCTGGTGGAGTTGGTATCCTACTAGAAACGGATTGCTCCGGTGATCCGGGTCACCCCGACCTCTTCCACCAACCAACGCCGGTCCCCCGTCTGAACCACCAGGAAGGGGACATCATCGATGTCCTCTCCATCGATTCTCATGTTCACGCCAATCCGGGTGGTGGGGCTCAACCTCCCCGGCACCGCCTCGTCCGAGACGATGGTGTAGTCTTCGTGCTCCAGAAGCTCTGCCAGGAGGCTCATCTGGATCTCCACCTCCTGCAGGGTCAGGCACCGCTCACCGATCCCGAACCACGATCCGAACTTCTTGAACCCGCATCCCAGGGTTCCTCCGGTCTCGATAATGGGTCCGTCGGAGGTCCCGAAGATACGACCCATGGAGTGGAGGTCCCGGTCGTTCGCAGCCTGGAGAAACCGCTCGACCGATAACATGGGAGCCACGGCAGCCATCTCTCCCGAGGTGACGACCTGGGTAGTACAGCCTCCCAGGAGAAGAGGAACCGCCACAAGCAGAACGCGTCTCATGAAATACCTCGTTCCGAGGTGAGGTAATCGGACTCGAGCAGCCGTGTAGGTGCTGCCCCCTTGGCCTCTCCAAAAACCTGTTAATCTAGCCCCTCGGTCAACCGGAGGGGTGCGATCTGCACGACCCTCACACGTCCTCCCCCGCATCAATTCCCGGAGCAGCCTCCCCCGCCTGAAACCGGAGCCTCCGGGCTTGGGGATCCGAGTCCACGAGGATGCGGGTCCCCTCGGGAATCTCCCCCTCCAGTAGGTAAAGCGCCAGTGGGTCCTGGAGGAGCCGTTGAATGGCTCGCTTCAAGGGGCGAGCCCCATAGGAGGGGTCGTGCCCCTCCTCGGCGATGAGGTCCAGAGCGCCCGGTGCCACCTCCAGACCCACTCCGAGCTCCTCGGCCAACCCTCGGACGCGCTGAATCTGGAGTTCGACGATAGCTCTGAGCTCGGTCCGCCCCAGGGGCCGGAAGAGAATGACATCGTCCACCCGGTTGAGAAACTCGGGACGGAAGTGGTTGTGGAGCTCCCCTCGGACCCATGTCTCCACCTCATCCCAACGTTCCGTCCCGGTCCGCTCCAGGATGTACTGGCTCCCGATGTTGGAGGTCATGATGACCACCGCGTTCCGGAAGTCCACCGCCCTCCCCTGGGCGTCCGTGAGACGGCCGTCATCCAGAATCTGGAGGAGGACATTGAAGACGTCGGGGTGGGCCTTCTCGATCTCGTCGAAGAGGATGACGGCGTGTGGGCGCCGCCGAATGGCCTCCGTCAGCTGCCCTCCCTCCTCGTACCCGATGTAACCCGGAGGGGCCCCGATGAGGCGGGCCACCGCGTGCTTCTCCATGTACTCGGACATGTCGATGCGGACCATGGCCCGTTCGTCGTCGAAAAGAAACTCCGCCAAGGCTCGTGCGGTCTCGGTCTTCCCGACGCCGGTGGGTCCCAGGAAGATGAAGGAGCCCACAGGTCTATTCGGATCTTGAAGGCCCGCTCGCGCGCGCCGTACCGCGTTGGAAACGGCCGCCACAGCCTCCGCCTGGCCGATGACCCGAATCCCGAGAAGCGTCTCCAGGTGGGTGAGGCGTTGCCGCTCCGATTCCAGGAGCCTGGACACGGGAATCCCGGTCCATTCACCGACTACCTGGGCAACATCGTCCGCATCTACCTCCTCACGGAGGAACTTGCCCTCGGCCTGCAGCTCCGCCAGGCGCCCCTCCGCCACCTCCAGGGCCTGCTCCGTCCCGGGAATCTCCCCGTACTGGAGCTCTGCCGCCCGGTTGAGGTCCCCGGTCCGGGTCGCCCGGTCCGCTTCGAGCCTGAGCTCGTCCACCTTCTCTTTCAGATTCTGGATGCGGGTGATGGCCTCCTTTTCGGCCTGCCACCTCGCCTTCATTCCTGCGCTGCCCTCCCTCAGATCGGCGAGCTCCTCCTCGATCCCCCTGAGCCGATCCCTCGCGGAGGCCTCCTTTTCCTGCGAGAGGGCCTGCTTCTCGATCTCCAGCTGCGTGATGCGGCGTTCCACCTCATCGATTTCCTGGGGGAGAGAATCGATTTCAATGCGGAGCCGACTTCCGGCTTCGTCGATCAGGTCGATGGCCTTGTCCGGAAGAAACCGGCCGCCGATATAGCGGTCGGAGAGGCGGGCCGCGGCGATCAGGGCGTCGTCCTTGATACGGACGCCATGGTGGACCTCGTAGCGCTCTTTCAACCCCCTGAGGATCGCCACAGTATCCTCCACCGAGGGAGGCGCCACGAAGACCGGTTGGAAGCGCCGTTCAAGAGCGGGGTCCTTTTCGATGTGCTTCCGGTATTCGTCCAGGGTGGTGGCCCCCACCATTCGAAGCTCCCCCCGGGCCAGCATGGGCTTGAGCATGTTCCCCGCATCCACCGCGCCTTCGGCGGCCCCGGCCCCCACGATGGTATGGAGCTCATCGATGAGCACGATGAAACGGCCTTCCCCCTCGGCAATTTCCTTGAGGGTAGCCTTCATCCGTTCCTCAAACTCTCCCCTGTATTTCGCCCCGGCCAACATCGACGAGATATCCAGGGAAACGAGCTTCTTGTTGGCGAGGGTAGTGGGAACGTCGCCTTCCACGATCCTCTGGGCCAAGCCCTCAACGATGGCGGTCTTTCCGACCCCGGGTTCACCGATGAGAACCGGATTGTTCTTGGTCCGTCGGGCCAGCACTTTCACGACCCTGCGGATTTCCTCGTCACGGCCGATGACCGGATCGAGTCTCCCGAGGCGAGCCGCCTCAGTCAGATCCGTGGAAAAGCGGGCCAGAGCCCGGTAACTGTCCTCCGGCGTCTGGTCCGTCACCCGGTGGGATCCCCTGACGGCCTCCATGGCTTCCCGGAGGTGGTCCAGGGTCGCACCGACCTCCCGGAGGATCTTGCCGGCGTCGCCCTTTTCCTCGGAGAGGCCCAGAAGGAAGTGTTCGGTCGATACGTACTCATCCCCCAGCTTCCGGGCCTCCTCCTCAGCGACGTCCAGGGCCCGGGTGAGGTCTCTGGAGATGCCCGGGTCGGCCCCGCCGGACACGCGGGACCGCGTCCCCAGGGACTCCCCGGTCCGTTCCCGGATCAAGCTCACGGTCACACCCAGCTTGTTCAGGATCGGGGCGACGATTCCCTCCTCCTGGTCCAGGAGGGCCTGCAGGAGATGCACTCCGTCGATTTGCGGGTGCTCTTCCCTCCTGGCCTCCTGGGCTGCGGCCTGGATGGCCTCCGCAGCCTTCACCGTCAGACGTTCGGGGCTCAGCATGGCGTTTTCGAACCCGTGGCGGGGGTCACTCCTTCTTCACCTTGATTCCTGTCGGAGCCGTTCGGGGGATCAGACCTTCCGGGCCTGCCAAAATGGCACTCAATCCCGTGTCGGGTGCTCACGGAGCGCCAGATCGGCTGGACATCCGCTCCCCTGGGGCGTACTCCCCTTACCCAAATCAAGATCTGGACCAAACTTCCGTCGGGGAGTGCGGCTACTCTCCCCCCGGGAGACGCCCTCCGACAGGTACCTTCAGAGTTTGGCCGGCGGCCAGGGTGGGATTTCCCTCCAGACGATTGAGGAGCCGAACCTGTTGGTCCTTTTCGCCAACCCCCCTCTGAGCCAGGAACTGCTCCAAGCTCATCGCCCGAGAGACCGAGAGCACCTCGATGCGGGCCGGTTCGACGTTCAGGTAGGTTGGATCCTGGAGGGCCCGAAAGCTCTCCTGGGCGGCACGCGCCGAAGACCGATTCTCGTCCCACTGGGCGGGCACCCCGTAGGCGAGAAGCTGGAAGAGGGTTCCAGCATGTTCCACGATACCGATCCGCCCACTCAGCTCATCCTGGCCGCTCTGGAAGCGGAAGTCGGCGGCGGCGGCCGACAGTCCGTTCACCGAAGCGTCAGAGATCTGCCCCCCTTCGATCCCCTCCTGGGCCAGGAACGTCCGGAGGGCGGACGGCGGGCTGGTGCCCTCCGCGACGGTGAGCGCGAACAGCGCATCTTCCCCGGGGCTCAGGGCCTGGACGGCCTGCTTGGAGTTCGCCGTCTTCCAGCCGGATGGAAAGGCCATCTGGAATCGCATGTCGGGGTGGTAGAACTGATCTCCGACGAAGTACCCTTCCCGGGGGTTCTTCCCGAAAGTGAGCCCGTCGAGGCGGGCGAGGAAGGCTTCACGGACCACCATCGGCGGATCCGCCGCGACTTCTGCGTTGGAGGCCATCTCGAGAATGGCCCCCTCCCTGTTGGCTGGATTCGGATGGGTGGAGAGCCACTCGGGCGGGCCTCCTGCTTCGCCGCCTGAGGAAGTGACCTGCCCCAGCATGGCCATGACCCCGCTGAGCTGGGCAGGGTCATACCCCAGGCGGCCCATGTAGCGGACCCCCAGCTGATCCGATTCCCTTTCGTCGTCTCGCCCGAACTTCAGGAAGAGGAGCCCCAGGGAAGCGCTGGCAACCCCCTCGAACCGTTGGAGCTCGGGGGCGAGGATCATGCCCACCCCGAGGCCGATCTGAGCGACCTGGGCCCGGGAGATCTGGTTGACGGAATGCCGCGCCGTGACGTGTCCGATCTCGTGGCCCAGGACACCCGCGAGCTCCGCCTCCGAGTCCAGGTGGGCGAGAATGCCGCGGGTCACGTAGATGTAGCCGCCGGGAAGGGCGAAAGCGTTGATGAGGGGATCATCAAGGACCCGGAAGGTCCACGGCAGGTTCGGCCGTTCCGACCGAGCGGCGAGACGGGAGCCGAGATCCTGGACGTACGCCTGAAGGCTCTCGTCGGGATAGAGCCCCATGGACGCCACGATGCCGGGATCGGCATCCTGCCCCATCTGGATCTCCTGACCCTCGGTCATCAGGGTCAGTTGTCTTGCGCCCGTCGCCGGATTGACTGCACAGGAGGAGAGAAGAGCCAAGCCCATTGCGCAAAGGGCGGCTCCGGGAACGCGGGATCGTCTGGAACTCGGCTTGGTATGCATGCTCGTCCTTACCCCCCAATCAAGCCCGTGGTTTCCCTTCACCCATCCACCTGGACCCCACCGAGGAACGGTGGTTCTTCCCCGGCGGAGAGGCCAACCCGGCGCCCCCGCCAGTACCCCGGGGGTCCGGTCCCGAGGTCATCAGAAAGCGGGGCCGAGAAGGAGCGCGTTCGAGTAGAGCTGGAATCCCGAGTACCAGAACATTCGGAAGAGTGGGTCCTCGACGAAGAGGATCAGGCTCCCCCGCCCTACCCTCACTTCCGCCAGCCACGTGCTTCTGTCCAACCTGTCCAGGCTCTCCTCGGAGATCACTCCGGAGATCTCCTCCAGCCCTTCAGGGAAGAACGCCACGGATTCGAACCCATCGGCAGGCTCGAAAGCCCTGCCCCTGGAAAGCACGAACATCTCCCCGTCCAACCCGTCAGCCGACCCTCCGGCCGCCAGCGGGTGGCGGGGATCCAGCTGAACCTTGAGGATCGTGCCAGGGACGGCCTGGGCCCAGCGGTCCTCCTCCCGTTCCTCCCTGGTTCTGAGCGCCTTGGCCAGCGTCTCGTCCCGTTCCAACTCCTCTTCCTCCGCCCGTCGGAGTGTCATCTCACCAATCTCCCTCCCCATAGCTTCGGCACTGCTTCCGACCGCCACCAGGGTCCCACCGCTTCGGAGCCAGCTCCGAAGGGCTTCCATCCCCCGGTCACCGAGAACTCCCTGCATTCCCCGACCTTCAGGGACAATCAGGACATCGTATTTGGTGAGGTCCACGCTCCCGAGGGAGGAGAGATTCAGCGCATCGAATGGGAGTTCCAGACTTTGCTCCAAGAAATACCAGTGGGCCCCGTAGGAGGTGGAGCTGACCCCCTCCCCCGCCACCATCCCCACTTTGGGGAGGGTAACGAACCCGGCGCTCCCGGTTCCGAGGTCCAGTCCGGTCTCGGTGAGGCCCGTGTTCACGGGGATGACATGAGGTGCCAAGCCAGCGTTCTCGACCTTCGCCGACAGGTCCTCGTTTCTCCCTCTCGGGAGGAAGAGGGTCCCCTGGGGGTAGAGCGTCCCACTCAGCCGGAACGTATCCGGTTGGGCGTAGGCCCGACCACCGACCCTGAGAAACTGGACGAGGCCACGCATCCTATCAAAGCCCGGAGTAAGGAGATAGCCGTACGGCTCCGTCGTCGTTCCCCCTCGGGACCCTTCCGGGGGCGGAAAACTCTCCACCGGCTCCCAGGTGCCCTCCAGGGGCCCATTCACGGAGTGGGCCTCGACACCGTACGCGTAGGGGAGTGACCAGGCGGTGATGTCGTACGTAGACTCGGCGTCCAGGAGGTGTTCCGGCATGAGCAGGGCGGCCGCCAAGCGTCCTCTGGGCTGCCTCGCCCGGACGAGGTACGTACCCCCCGGAAAGCGCTCCCGGCTCTGGAAACCCCGGTGAGGCTCCGCTCGGACCCTCAGCTCCCCCTGAGCCCGGTCCACAGCTATCCCCTGTGCCTTGAGATGCTCCACCAGGGCCTGAGCCCGCACCGGATCCCCGCCCGGCACCAACAGAATGTCAGGGAGTCCCTCATCGATGTCTCGATGGAAAGCCGCGTACCCCCGAAGAAGGTCGGTGCGGCCCTCGGCCGCGGTTCGGATCGTGGCCTTGCTCGCCACCCAGTGATGGGAGGCGCGATCCCGAAGCGTGAGGATCGTCCCGTCGTCCCGTTCCACCGCCAAGCCGGCCCCACCACCCCCTGCCTGCTCGTAGGTCATTCCGATCCCTCCCAGCAAGGAGGGCCAGGAATCCCCGTACCCCGGGTAGAACATGTCGAAGCCCTGGGCGGTGTAATAGAGCCACCCCTCCCTGTCGAAGGCCTCGGCGTTCCCGTCGCCGATTCGGTGCCCCCAGTCCAGGATATGTTCCGGGTACAAGGGATTGATGGGCTTCGCGGCGGGAAAGAAGAAGTAGCTGGAATTGGATCCCATCTCATGCAGGTCGGCGTGGATCTGGGGGTTCCAGCGATCCCAGGTGGCCAGGCGGGCCCGGGTTTCCGGTTGGCTCATCCAGGCCCAATCCCGGTTCAGATCGAAGAGGTAGTGGTTCGACCGACCCCCGGGCCACGGCTCCCGATGCTCACGGGTGTTCCTGTCGGGGTTGGGTATCAATCCACGCGCCTGTCTGTAGAAGCTCACGTAGCGGTCCCGGCCATCGGGATTCACCATGGGATCCAGGATCACCACCACCGAATCCAGGACTCCCGCCACGTCATCGGCACCGCGGGCCAGATCATAGGCGGTCCAGAGGGCGGCCTCCGAGGAGGAAGCTTCATTCCCGTGCACCCCGTAGGAGATATAGACCACCGCAGGGTTGGATTGGATGATCTCTTCGGCCCTCGCCGGCGAGGTCTCGGGGAAAGTCAGTTCCCGGTTCCACTCCAGGATCTCTTCCAGGCGACCGCGATGATCCGGGGAAGCCACCAACACCTGGAGGAGAGGCCGACCCTCCATCGTCTTCCCATAGGGGTGCACCGAGACCAATGGGCTGGCTTCGGCCAGAGCGGAGAAGTAGTGACTCACTCCGGCAACGGAGGTGAAGTGCTCTCCGAGGTCGTACCCCAGCACCTGAGCCGGAGAGGGGACCTCCTGCCCGGTCAGCGGTGTTTGAGCAACGAAGAGAATGGCCAGAAGCCTGAGGAGGGAAGCGCGCATCGAGAGACGAGTCATGGTGGGCTTTCCAGGGAGAGGCGGGAGCCGGGAGAATGTCGCACGAGGCACGGAAGTTAGAGGCCGGCCGGAAGGGTGGGCAAGGCTCGGCAGGAGGCCCGCTTCCTTGACACCTCCATCGCGGTACCGTCACCTTCGACAAGCCCTGGGACATGGAATTCTGGACCACGACCTCGGCCGCTCAACTCCTCCAATGAACTCGGGAACACCCGTGCGAACCTGCCTGCTGGCTTCAACGCTGATCCTCTCCTTCTCTGCCCTTGGATGCTCTGGAGGGATCCCGGAGGGCGCCCCGCCGGACCTGATTTCGAGGGAGGTCTTCGTCGATGCTTATGTCGAGCTGAGGCTGGCGGCTCTAGGGTCCCCCGGAGAGGAGCTGGCCCTGGAGGATCGGGACCGAATCCTGGAGGATAGGGGACTCCGGGAGGAGGACCTCCTGAACTTCGTGGAGTTCAGGGGCCGGGACGTGCAATTCATGAGGAGGGTCTGGGAGGAAGTGGACTCCGTCATCTCGAGCAAGCGGCGCCCTCCGGACCCGCCGGGACAGAGAGGGTCCGCATGACCTTTCAACGCGCGTTCAGCGGTGCACCGTGGGAGGCCGAGGTCGGATACTGTCGCGCCCTGCGGGCCGGGAATACCATCTACGTCACCGGCACGGCCCCATTGGATCCCGACGGGAGTGTTCACGCGCCCGGGGAGGGATACCCCCAAACGGTTCGGTGCCTGGAGATTATCCGGGAGGCCCTCGCCAAGCTCGGGGCGCACATGGAGGACGTCGTGCGAACCCGGATGTTCGTGACCGATATCGCCCGCTGGGAAGAGTTCGGCAGGGGGCACCGTGAGGCCTTCGGGGAGTACCCCCCTACTACGACCATGGTGGAGGTCCGAAGCCTCATCCACCCGGACATGCTCATCGAGATCGAGGCCGAGGCTGTGATCGAATAGACCGAGGCATTGCCGATCAGGGCGACCGGCCTCTTCGCGCCCACCCACCGAGCACCCGAAAATCCCTCCCGCGCTGATGGAATCGGCTCCACAGTCCCTTGCCAGAGCCGGACCAGGAGATCAGGATAGGCCTGGTCATCCGAGCCACTCCTCCCAGAGGTGTCCCATGCGGAACTTCCGGCTGCTCGTCCCCCTCCTCCTGGCCCCGGCCCAGCTTTTCGCCCAACCGGCGGCTTCCCTCTCGCCCCAGGTTTCCACGTTCGTGGTTGAGGACGCTCCCGTGTTCGTTATCACCCAGGTTCGAGTGGTGGACGGCCGCGGGGGCCCGGCCGTGGAGGATCAGACCGTCGTGGTCTCCGACGGAAGGATCCTCGCCTTGGGTGACTCCCGCTCCACCCCGGTTCCGGAAGAGGCCCGGATCATGGAAAAGCCGGGTCACACTCTCATTCCGGGCCTGGTAGGGATGCACGACCACATCTTCTATCCCGCTGGCTCCGGGCACTACAACACGTTGGAATACAGCGCTCCCAGGCTGTACCTGGCGGCTGGCGTGACCACGATCCGCACCACAGGCGGGATGGAGCCCTACACCGAGATGAACCTGAAGCGTGCCATCGAGGCCGGCCGGATTCCGGGCCCAAAGATGCACGTGACGAGCCCCTACTTGGAGGGCCCCGGGGCGTTCACGCTCCAAATGAACGAGCTGGACAGCCCCGAGGAGGCCCGGAGGATGGTGGAGTACTGGGCTGAGGCCGGGATCGACGACTTCAAGGCATACACGCATATCACCCGAGCCCAACTGGCCGCCGCCATCGAGGAGATCCACGCCAGAGGGATGAAGATCACTGGTCACCTCTGCTCCATCGGATTCAAAGAGGCTGCAGCTCTTGGAATCGACAACCTCGAGCACGGGATCCTGGTGAATACGGAGTGGGTCCCGGGGAAAGAGCCGGACGTATGCCCCCCGGGCGGGGCTACCCGACAGTCCCTCCTGGACCTGGAGATCTCCAGCGAGGCCGTCCAGGAGACCATCCGGACGCTGGTGGACCGGGGGGTGGCGGTGACCTCCACCCTCCCGGTCTACGAGATCTCCATTCCCGGGCGCCCTCCGGTGCACCAGGGGGTCCTGGATGCCATGGCGCCGGATGCCCGGGAGGCATATCTGACCCGGCGCGCCCGTGTGGGCGCCGCCACCGAGTCCCCCATGGAAGGCCTCCTCCGCCTGGAGATGGACTTCGAGGTGGCGTTCGTGAGGGCGGGGGGTCTCCTCCTGGCAGGGCCGGATCCGACAGGATACGGGGGCGTTCTCCCTGGCTACGGAAACCAACGAGAGATCGAGCTGTTGGTGGAGGCCGGGTTCTCACCCGTCGAGGCCATCAAGATCGCCACCCACAACGGCGCCCGGTACCTGGGGGTCCTGGATCGGACCGGCACCCTGGAGGTGGGGAAGCAGGCGGACATGGTCCTGATCGAAGGTGATCCCTCCTCCAGCATCGAGGACATCCGCCAGGTTCGGATCGTGTTCAAGGATGGGGTAGGCTACGACTCGGCCAGGCTGTTCGGGGCTGTGAGGGGGACCGTGGGCACCCGGTAGGCCTGCCCCAATCCTCCGGACGGGATCGGGCGAGGGCAGTCTTTTTCCCGAGGGTCCGAGGATGGCGCAACGTTGATGGTCGGCCGGGAGAAGTCGTTTTCCTCCGGGCTCCCTGCGGAATCGGGTTTCTCGTTGAGGAGAGTTCCGAACCTTCTTTCCAGTTGCCCGGCGTCGGACACCCCCCGGGCCGTCCTCGGGCCCCTCCGGAAAAGACGTCTCCCGGCCGAACTGTCCTAAGGAACCACCTCCCCCCGCACCAGATCCTCGTAACTCTCCCGCTCCCGGATGACATGAGCCTCCCCGGAGTCCACCATCACCTCCGCCGGCCTGGGGCGAGCGTTGTAGTTGGAGGCCATGGTGAACCCGTAGGCCCCCGCAATCCCAACCTCCAATAGCTCCCCCACCTTC
This sequence comes from Gemmatimonadota bacterium, assembly GCA_039592115.1. Classification (GTDB taxonomy): domain Bacteria; phylum Gemmatimonadota; class Gemmatimonadetes; order Longimicrobiales; family Gaopeijiaceae; genus JBDHCH01. Next base: position 22,492 of record JBDHCH010000003.1, read on the forward strand.
GGCAGCGGCATCTCCCGGTCCCGGGCCAGGAAGTCCCCCGTTTCGCAGATGGGCCCCACCACATCAACCGGTTTCACCGTCCGGCCATCGAATTCCTGCACGGGCCGGATGGGATGGAATCCCCCGTAATGGCTGGGCCGGATAAGCTCCGTCATGCCTGCATCCGTGATGACGAAAGTCTTCTCGCCGGAGGCCTTCACCGCCAGGACCCGGGTGATCAGCGAGCCCGCCTCTCCCACCAGGCTCCGGCCGGGCTCCAGGATGAGCCTCAATCCAGTGCCCTTCAGGAGGGGGAGGATGGCCTCGGCCAGGGCTCCGATGTCCATCTCATCCCCGTCGTAGGGAACGCCGTAGCCGCCGCCGATGTCCAGGTACTCCAGGTGGATCCCCTCCTTTTTCAGGAGGTGCACGACCTCCAGGATCGAGCGGAGCGCCTTCTTGTACGGGCCAGGCTCCACGATCTGGGAGCCGATGTGGACGTCGATACCCTTGATGACCAGATGGGGCCGGGTCGCCGCCCATCGGTACAGCCCCACGGCAACCGGGATCGGCAGGCCGAACTTGGTATCCGCGTGGCCCGTGCGGGTGTACTCGTGGGGCGTCGGAGAATGAATGTCGGGATTCACCCGGATCCCGAAGGGCGCCCTCCCATCCCGCTCCCGGGCCAGTTCCTCGAGGCGATGAAGCTCCCCTGTGGTTTCCACGTTGAACGAGTAGATCCGCGCTTCCAGGCCGGCCTTCAGCTCGGCCTCGGTCTTCCCCACTCCTGCGAAAACGATCTTGCCCGGTTTGATTCCTGCGCTCAGAGCCCGGAACAGCTCTCCGCCGCTCACGATGTCGGCCCCGACTCCCAGGGTCGCCAGCCGGTTCAGGATGGCCAGGTTCCCGTTGGCCTTCACCGAATAGGCCAGGAGGTGGGAAGTTTCGGAGAAGGCATCCTGGAAGGTCCGGATCCTCTCCCGGACAAAATCGAAGTCGTACAGGTAAAGGGGGGTTCCGAACCGTTCGGCCAACTCCATGATCCCGAGGGGGCCACAGTGGAGCTGGCCGTCGATTCTGGGAAAGGGCTTCCCTAGCCCTGTCATGACCGATCCAGAGATGTTGGAATGCCCGGAGACGGCTGGAGCCCGGTGGAAACCGCTTTGCTTCGTGCTCGCATCAATACGCCTTCGAGAGAACGACCTCCATCTTCGCTTCACCCCCGCCAATGCACTTCTCCGGAGGCGTCTCGGACCGGAACTCCTCGTCCGGGATCACCCTGATGGTGGCTTTGGTCTCCTCCTTGACCATCTCCTCCACCTCGGGGTCACCGTTCCACCCGGTGTAGACGAACCCGCCAGGTCCATCCATGATCTCCTTCAACTGGGAAAGGTCCCTCACCCCCCGGTAGGAGTTGGCTTCCCGCCTTTCCCGAGCCTGCTGGAGAAGGGCTGCCTGAAAAGCATCCAACTCCTTCGGCATCTCCGCGATGGCCTGTGCCTCGGGTAGGAACTCCTTCCGGTTCTGTCCATCCATGGTGACGCGGCGGACCATCACCACCTGCTCTTTGGCCAGGTCCTTGGGTCCGATCTCGATGCGGAACGGTACCCCCTTCCGCTCCCACTCCCAGAACTTGGCCCCTGGAGTGAGGTGCTCACGGGTGTCCAGCTTAACCCGGACACCCATGTCCCTCAGGCGTGCCGCCACCTGTTCCGCCTTCTCCTTCACCGCTGCGCCCTCCTCCTCTTTCCTCCAGATGGGCACGACCACCACCTGCGACGGCGCCAGACGCGGGGGCACCACGATCCCGACATCATCTCCGTGGCTCATGACCAAGCCGCCGATCAGGCGGGTGCTCACTCCCCAGGAGGTGTTCCATGCGTACTCCTCTCGCCCCGCCTCCGATTGGAATTTCAGATCAAACTGGCGGGCGAAATTCTGGCCCAGGAAGTGTGATGTGCCGGCCTGCAGGGCTTTGTTATCCTGCATGAGGGCTTCGCAGCCGACGGTCCTGACGGCACCGGCGAACTTCTCCGACTCCGACTTGACCCCCGTGATAGGCGGCATGGCCACCCAATCTTCCATGAAGGTCCGGTATACCTGGAGCATCTGGAGGGTCTCGGCCTCGGCCTCCTCCGCCGTGGCATGGGCCGTGTGACCCTCTTGCCAGAGAAACTCGGCGGTCCGGAGGAACAGGCGAGTCCTCAGTTCCCACCGCACGACATTGGACCACTGGTTCATGAGGATGGGGAGGTCCCGGTAGCTCTGGACCCACTTCGAATACATATGGTAGATGACCGTCTCGGAGGTGGGGCGGATGGCCAGAGGCTCCTCCAGCTCCTTTCCACCGGCCTGGGTAACGACCGCCAACTCCGGCGCGAACCCTGCTACGTGCTCCTTCTCCCGCTCGATGAAGCTCATGGGGATCAGAAGCGGGAAATAGGCGTTCTCGTGCCCGGTGGCCTTGAAGAGACCATCCAGCCCCTGCTGCATGAGCTCCCAGATGCCATACCCCCACGGACGGATGACCATGCTCCCCCTCACTGGGGAGTAGTCTGCCAGCTCAGCCGCTAGCACCACCTCGTTGTACCAGGCGCTGAAGTCATCCCCACGGGGGGTCAGGCCTTTGTTCTCAGCCATTTGGGTCCTTCGGTTCGGATTTCGAGTCGGGTGTTGGCGATCTGGTTCCCCGACGAAGCTCACGAAGATAAACACTCCCCCCCGGGACGATGAAGAGGAGAAGGGAGGAAACCGCCCAGGTGAGTCTGAAGGGAAGATCCCAGGCAGCTCTCAAAACCCAGGCGACGAGAGCTCCGCCGACGAAGGCCATGAGAAGAGCACCTGCCAGGATCACGTACTCCAGGATATTGAGGCGCCAGATGGCCCGCTCCATGACCTTCCTGGCGGCTTCGACCTTCTCCAGATCAGCCTCGGATCCGGGCCGGTCAGATTCCCCCGTCACCGAACCCCACTCCCTTCTTCAGAACCTCCAGATCCACCTCTTCCTCCGAACCGGAGGCCATGTCCCGCACCACCCCCACACCCCTCTCTACCTCGGCTGGCCCCAGGATCACCACCCACCTGGCCCCCTCCACGGCAGCGGCGGAGAACTGCTTCTTCACTGACTGGGCCCGTAGCGCATAAAGGACTCGGCGTCCCGAAGCACGGTGGGCCCTGGCCAGCTCAATGGCCAGGGGACGCAACTCGGGGACAATGGTGATGATGAAAAGGTCGGCTTCCCTCTCCGTGGAGGGAAGGAGCTCCCGAGCCGCCAACAATTCGGTCAGCACCACGTCCCCCATCCCGAAACCCACCGCAGGGAGAGGCTCCCCACCCACCAACTCGAGAAGGCGATCATACCGCCCACCACCACAAATGGCCCGAAACTCGCCCTTTCGGTCAAATAGCTCGAAGACGATGCCCGTGTAGTAGGCCAACCCCCGAACGATCTTCAGGTCGAACTCCACGTAGGCCCCGAGACCCAGGCCATCCAGAATCCCTGTGTATTCGACCAGATCGGAGAGGATCGCCGCCACCTTCTCGTCGCTCCCGAAAGCTTCGGAGATGGCGTCCAGCCCCGGGTGGTCGAAGAGGGCGAGGACCCGGTCCGCCCCCTCACCGGCCAGACCGCACTCCTCCATCAGACGCTCACGGCTCCGACCCGCTTCCTCCCTTTCCAGCTTGTCGATGATGGCGAAGGCGGTCGTCAGGCTCCCCTCCGGCACGCCCACCGCGATCAGGAGAGCTGAGAGAAGACGCCGATCCGAGACCCGGGCCACGAAATCGTCCGAGCGCAAACCCAGGTCCCGGAGGGCATCGATGGCCACCGCCAACACCTCGGCATCGGCCCCGACCCCGGCCTCCCCGACGATGTCCACATTCCACTGGAAATGCTCCCTCAGCCGTCCCCGCTGTTGACGCTCGTAGCGAAATAGCTGGGGTACGGTGAACCAGCGGATGGGCTTCGGCATTGCCCGACTCCGGTCCCCCAGGATCCTGGCCAGAGAAGGGGTCATTTCGGGCCGGAGGGTGATCTCCCGGCCCCCCTTGTCCTGGAAATTGTATAGCTGTCCCACGATCTCCTCACCGCTCTTTTCCGTGTAGAGATCGAGGGGTTCCAGAGGTGGGCCGTCGTACTCCAGGAAGCCGTAACGCCTCGAGGTCCGGCGCCAGCTGTCGAACACGTGGGATCGGATCTGGAGGTCTTCCGGTGGGAAGTCTCGGAACCCTGGAATCCTGGAGAAAGCCTTTTCTTTTGCCATGGCGGCGAATCTATCCCGGGTAGTATGTCAGGGGAACCCCGTCCCCGGCCCTGACTGCCCCAGGATCGCTTACCTGTGAACGCCCCGGGTCAGGTCTCCGCGTAGGGTAGAATGCCAAGAAATCCAAGGGCGTCCCCCACTGTGTGATGCGACCCGGTGACCACTACCGTCCCCGCTCCCGCGGTCATCCGGGCACCCTCCATGGCCTCGGCGAAATCCGGCAGAATATGGAGATTCGGGCGAGCCTCGACGGCACCGGCAGCATCCAGCGGGTGCCATCGGCGCTCTGTCGGCACGCTGGGCGGTTGGGTGAGGACAGCCTCCCTGGTCATGGCAAAGAGCGGCGGGAGCATGGCCCGCCAGTCCTTGTCCCCCTGGATTCCCACCAGGAGAACCACAGGTTCGGGGAGGCCCAGATGGGGAAGGCTCTCGGCCAATGCCCGCACCCCTGCCACGTTATGGGCCACATCGAAGACCCAAGTTCCATCAGGCCGGTTTTCGATTTGCAGCCTTCCGGGCCATTGGACCTCGGCCACCCCCTCGATTATCCCCTCCTGGTCCGGGATCAGGGAGGGGGGCAGGAGCCCCAGACACTTGAGGGCCAGAGCAACGTTCCCCGCCTGATGGGCCCCGGGAAGGGGAGAGATCAGCGGGAGCTCGCCCCACCGCTCCGTGGATACCGAGAACGCGTTCCCCCGGGGAGCGACCTCCAACTCCTGGACTTCGACGGCGGGATCCATGGCGTGAAAGGGTGCCTCGACCGCCCGGGCCTGATCCCGGAAAATCCTAAGTAGAGCCGGATCCGTTTCCGCGGTCACAACCGGCACGCCGGGCTTGATGATGCCGGCCTTTTCCCCGGCGATGGCGGACAGCGTGTTTCCCAGGTACTCATGATGGTCCCAGGCCACGTTGGTGATGGCGACCAACTCGGGAGAGACCACATTGGTGGAATCCAACCGACCTCCCAACCCCACTTCAACCAAAGCCACATCCACCTTTGCTCGAGCAAAAAGGTGGAAGGCCAGGACTGTAGCTGCTTCGAAGAACGTGAGTCCGGCCTCGGCCAGGAGCGCTCGAACCTCGCCCCCGGCGTCCAGCAGTTCCACCGCACGGACCGGTCTCCCGTCGATCTGGAATCGCTCACGGAAGGAGCAGAGGTGGGGCGAAGTGTAAAGCCCTACCCTCTTCCCGGACCGACCGAGGACACTGGCCATGACGGCCGCCACGGAGCCCTTCCCGTTGGTTCCTCCGATATGGATGGTGGGGTACGATCGGTGTGGATCATCCAGAAACGCCAGAGCCTCCTGTGTCCGCTCCAGACCCCACTCCACACCGACGGAGAGAGGGGGGAGCACCAGGTCAAGGGAGACATCCCCTCCCCCCTGTAGAGCCTTCGATTCGTGGGAAAAGTCCGTGTCCGGAGGAGCCTTCACTGCTCCTCTTCCCAGCCGGCCCACATGTGGCGCAGGAGCACGGCCACCCGGGACTTCATCTCTCTCCGGTCCACGACCCGATCGACCATGCCATGGGCCACGAGGAATTCGGACCGCTGGAACCCGTCCGGGAGCTCCTGGCGAATCGTCTCTTCGATTACCCTGGGTCCCGCGAAGCCGATGAGGGCTCCTGGCTCCCCAAGGTTCGCGTCCCCCAACATGGCGAAGGAGGCCGTGGTGCCCCCTGTGGTCGGATCGGTCAGGATGGATATGTAAGGGATCCCCGCCTCGTGGAGCCGAGCCAGAACCGCGGAGGTCTTGGCCAGCTGCATCAGGGAATAGATCCCTTCCTGCATACGGGCTCCCCCAGAGGCGCTGAGGAGGATGAGTGGACGTTGGAGCTCCAGCGCTCTGCGGGCGATGCGGGCCACCTTCTCACCCACAACTGAACCCATGGACCCGCCCAGAAACCGAAAGTCCATCACACCGATGCAAACCGGGATTCCTTCTACCTCCCCATCCCCTACGACAACTCCCTCTCCGGACCCCAGCTTCTTCTCAGCCGCAGCCAAGCGATCCCGGTAGGGTTTCAGATCCTCGAAGCCGAGGGGATCCCCACTCCGGATCTCGCCGTGATGCTCCACGAAAGAACCCGTGTCCAGAAGGAGGTCCAGATAGGCGTCGGGGGGGATTCTGAAGTGGTACCCGCATTCGGGACATACCTTGTGGTTCTGAGCCAACCGTTCCCGATAGAGGATTTCTCCACAGCCCTGGCACTTCTCGAAGACGTCGGGCGGGAGATCCCTCTTGTCCTTGGACTTCAGGGGTTGTTTGGGTTTTCGGAACCAGGCCATCCAGCGCCCTTTCTAAGCGAGCCTATCCTCCGCCCCCGTCCTCCTCGGGCCGTTCATTCCTCCTGGGTGACCCGAACGGCCAGCGCCAAGGCGACCCAGGACATGAGGAGAAAAGACCCTCCGTAGCTCACAAATGGAAGCGGGATGCCCGTGATGGGAAATACCCCAATGGTCATCCCGACATTGACGAAGATATGCGTAATCCAGGCTCCGAAGATACCGAAGATCACCAGACCGGCAAAGGGATCTGAGGCTTCCGTGGCCAACCGAACGATTCTAAGGAGGACGAAACTGAATGCCCCGATCACCAGCATGGTCCCCACGAAACCCAGTTCCTCCCCCACCACGCTGAAGATGAAGTCAGTGTGCTGTTCGGGCAGGAAGTCCAGACGCTTCTGAGTCCCCTGGGTGAACCCTTTCCCTAGCAGCCCGCCGCTCCCAATGGCGACCTTCGACTGGATCAGGTGCCACCCGGCACCCCTGGGGTCCACGCTTGGATCCAGGAAAACCAGGAGTCGGTTCCGTTGGTAATCCGCCAAGGATCGCCAGAGGGGAAGCGCAATGGTCCCTGCGGCGAGATTGGCCAGGACCACACCCACGGATTCCACCAGATAAAGGCGGTAGCGGTAGAAGAACAGGGAGAGGGTCAGCCCCACCATGTAGAAGGACCAGACGCCCGTGTCGAAGCTGAGGATCAGGCCCAGGCCCGGGCTGGCCAACAGAACCAAAAGGGGGATCGGCGTTCCTCCCCAATACAGGGCAGCGAAGAGGATCCCGACGAATGCCATGGCCGTCCCCAGGTCCGGCTGAAGGATCACGAGACCCAAGGGGAGGCCAACGACTCCGATCGGTGGGAGAAGCTCTCGGAGGGCCTGCGGACCCTCCTTCTTCATGGACAGGAGCCTCGCCACGGCAAGGATTGTGGCGATCTTGGCCGGCTCGGCCGGCTGGAAACGAAAGCCGGCGATGGAGATGAAACTCTTCACGCCAGCGGCGGTTCCAGCCCCGGTGCCGACGACCAACGTGGCTCCCAGGAGGATGATCCCCATGACGTAGGCCGGAAGGGCAGCCCACTCGATCCAACGAACCGGGACTTGTGAGAGAAGGGAGAAGGCCACAAGGGAGATCAGGAGCCAGGCGGCCTGCCGCAGCCAGATGTTCTGCGTAACCGGGCTCGGATCGTTCAGGACTCCAGCGGAGTAGACCATGGCCACCCCGAAGAGGGAAAGGGCCAGAACACCCGCAACCAGCGGTGGATCCCCGGCCCAAACCCTCAGGAAGCGTGTCACGAGGTGACCTCCGGCGACCGGATGAAGGCCGTCATGGTCCCCCTCCGGTTACCCCCGGGGAACCCGCCCTGAGGTGAGCCGCCCAGAGTGGGTTTCGACCAGCGGCATAGTGCTCGTTGAGTGTTTGGATGCTGTCCACAGGAATCCCGTGCTTACGTCTGAGAAAGAAATCGGCCGTTTTGGACACCAGCGGGGCCGCCACACCGGAGCCGCTTTCCCCGAACTCCACGATGGCGACCACCACGACCTCGGGATCGCCGCCGTGGGGACCGACAATCCCTGCGAACCAGGCGTGATCGGGGTTCGGCGGGTTCTGCACCGTCCCCGTCTTTCCCATGACGTCCCAGTGTTCCAGTGACGATCCATAGGCCGTTCCCCCGGGTTGCATCACCCCCCGGAGGCCCTCCCGCATGATCGCCAGGGCGCGTTGAGACAGGTTCAGGCTCCACCCTCCTTCGGGCTCAACCTCTGTGCGACGGAGCCTGGGCGGGGGAGCCGATCCGTCCCGGGCGATGGCCAAGTAGAATTGGGCCATCTTGAGCGGGGTCTGGTCGATGGGGCCCTGTCCAATGGCCAGGTTCAGGACCTCACCTTCCGTGGCCCGGTACCCGAATCTCCGCTCCCACCAGGAAACGCTGTCCGGGAAATTCCCTCTGGATTCGGACGGGAGGTCGATCCCGCATTTCTGGTTGAACCCGATCCGCGTGCCCTCTTCAAGGAGCCGCTCCAACCCGATCCGAAGGCCGGCCTGGTAGAAGTAGACGTTGCAGGAGTGACGGATTCCCCCCAGAAGGTCCACATCCCCATGCCCGTCCCGATCCCAGCAGCCAGCGATCCGGTTTCCGTAGGCCATTCCCCCCGTGCAGGAGATGGGCATGATCTCGTCCGGTTCCACGACACCCAGATCGAGGGCGATGGCGGCCGTGGCTAGCTTCCATGTGGAGCCGGGAGGGTAGAGGCCGAGCGTCGCCCGATTGAAGAGGGGACGGGCAGGATCATCCCGGAGGGAGTTCCAGCGATCCAGGGCAATCCCACCCACGAAGTCGTTGGGATCGAAGGTGGGGGCGGAGTAGAGGGCGAGCACACCTCCGTCCTCCACGTCCAGCGCCACTACCGCGCCCTGCATCCCCTGAGGGAAGATCTGATGGATCCATTTCTGGAGCTCGAGGTCGACGTTCAACCGGAGCTCGTCTCCGGGGACCGGGATCCGCTCCGCCGGTCCACCGAAAGAACCGACGATCCTCCCGATCGCATCGACCTCGACAAACCGGGAACCCTGACCTCCCTGTAGCTCCCGCTCATACTGCCGTTCAAGGCCCTCCTTTCCCACGATCAGTCCTGGCTCATACTCCTCGAATCCTTCCTCCTCAAGCTCCTCGGCCGTTATCTCACCCAGATATCCCAGGACGTGGGCCAGCTCCTCTCCAGCGAGATAGCGCCGCCTGGGCCGCATCTCCAGATAGAGGCCTGGGAAGTCGGTCCTCCGCTCCTCCAGAGCCGAGGCTTCCGTGAACTCGGCATTGACCTTCACGGTCAACGGCCGCCTGGGATAGAGGCGGGCCTGCTCCTTCAGGTAGCCCAGTCGACCCGGAGTGAGGTGTAGGTGGGGTTGGAGCCTGTCCAGGGTCACACTGACCGTATCGGGATTTCCCGGGAGCAGCACGACCGAATACCCCGGCACGTTGTCGGCGAGAACTTCCCCGTTTCGATCGAAGACGGTGCCACGGGGCGCCGGTACGGGAAGGGGTCGCAGTCGGTTCGACTCCGATTGCAGGATCCAATCGTCCGACCTGAGAACCTGGGCCCGGAAGAACGCCAGAGTCAGGATCCCCATGAGGAAGGCGACCACGATGACCCCTCCCCTCCCCCGTTGCCTCCGTGCGATGGGGTGCTCCAAGTTCACCGACTCATCTCCTCCCGGTTAAACGGGATGAGGACGACAACCCCCACCAAGGCGCCATACACCGCCGCCAATGTGCCATCCACCAATACAGCGTCCAGGAAGGGTTCCCGGACCCCTTCCCCGGCCACCAGCCAGTGGACCAGGTCCCGGAAAAGCTTGCCGAGAGCGAGATAGGAGAAGAAGAAGAGGAAGGACTCACCGACGAAGAGGTCCCTCGTGCGGGCTCCCAGGATTCCTGCCAGGGTCAGGGATAGAGTATTCGCTCCAAAAGCCAGGACCGAGAACGAATCCTCCATCAGTCCAAGGAACAGACCGAGCCCACCGCCCCACCCCATGCCCAACTCCCTGGCTGCAAGGAGAAGGGCGATCGTGAGGAGGTCCGGAGCCCCTCGCCCGATTCCCAGACCGAGGTGAAGGAACAGGTGAAGCAGCACCAGGGCAGGAACCAGTATAGACAGGATCGGACGGCTCCTCACGGGCTCCCTCCCGAGGAGAGCGGGGGCCGCACGTTCGGCACCCCACTGTCGGGGGAATCAGATCCAGCGGTCCCATCACCTTCGCTACTGAACAGGTCGAGGACCCCTTCAGGGATCCCCTCCCCCAGGACCACCAGAACGTGCCTCACGCTCCCGGTTTCAACGACAGGTCTGAGCAGGTAGCTCGTCCGCCAGCCACCCTCCTCGTCGTGGAGCCTCTCCACGACGCCAATGGGGATCCCCCTGGGATAAACGCCGCCCAACCCGGACGTCGTGATGAGACTTCCCTCCTCCAGGGTCTCATAGAAAGGGATCCCGTCGATCAGGAGCCGGTCGTCCTCCCGAAACAGGCCCCGCGACGGTTCGACGATTCCGTACACCAACCCGTCCGCCGTCATCGCGCTGGCGCGAAAGTCGGGATGGCTCCAATCCAGTCCGATGGCCGACCCTCGCCGGACCTGCTGGACCACGCCCACCAGGCCGATGCGACCTTCCCGCATGATGACGGGGTCTCCCACCTGCACCCCTTGCTCCGAACCGGCATCCAGAAGGAACATGCTTTCTGAGCCGGGAGTGCCGGGCCGGATGACACTGGCCGGCAGAAAGTCCGCAGGGGCTCGCTCCCGGAGTTCCAACAGCTCGAGAAGGCGGCGGTTCTCGTCGACCAGCGGCGCCTGGGCGGCCAGCTGGGAGGCCAGAGAATCCAGGCGAGCCTGGAGGCTACCTGCCTCCTCCGCTCTGAGCCGGGCCTGGGCGAGGGTCTCCTGAGTGGAGAGGAATGGACGGAGGAGAGTGGCCCGGAAGGTGGCGGCAATCTGACTCTGGACGCCCCCGGGGAGATAGAGAACCAGCAGCGAAAGAAGGAAAAAGACCACGGCGACGGCGAGGTCCCGACGCCCCCGGGCCTCCTCAGGCGATTCGGAATAGCTGGCCATGGATCCAGGGGATCAGGTTGAAACGGCAGCCGGAATTCGATTCAGGTGTCGAGAACCTTCCTGAACTTGCTGAAATCGTCCAGAATTCTTCCCGCACCACGCACCACACAGGTGAGAGGCTCTTCGTCGACATGGATGGGGAGATTGGTCTCGTGCTGGAGGAGACGGTCCAAACCCCTGATCTGGGCCCCGCCTCCGGTCATCACGATCCCCCGATCGACGATGTCGGAGGCCAACTCGGGTGGAGTGATCTCCAGGGACCTCTTCACGGCCTCAACGATGGCTTGAATGGGCTCCTGAATGCACTCCCGGACCTCCTGGGAATGGACGGTGACGGTCTTGGGGATTCCGCTGACCAGGTCCCGTCCCTTCACGTCCATGTCGCGTTCCTCGCCGAAGTCGAACGCAGACCCGATCTGGATCTTGATGGCCTCGGCGGTGGGCTCCCCGATCAGCAGGTTGTAGTTCTTCCTCAGGAAGGTGACGATCGCGGCATCCAGCTCATCTCCCCCCACCCGGATCGACGTGTTGGAGACGATTCCCGAGAGGGCGATCACCGCGATCTCGGTGGTACCGCCACCGATATCGATGACCATGTTCCCCGTCGGAGTCTCAACCGGGAGACCGACCCCGATGGCCGCTGCCATCGGCTCAGCAACCATATAGACGAGCTTCGCCCCGGCGGCCATCGCCGAGGACCGAACGGCTCTCCGTTCCAACTCCGTGATGCCCGATGGCACCCCCACAACCACTCGGGGCTTGATCCGGAAGATCCGTTTGGCCGTGACCTGCTTAAGAAAGTGGCGGAGCATCATCTCCGTCACGTCCACGTCGGCGATAACGCCGTCCTTCAGGGGCCGAACCGCCTCGATGCCTTCCGGAGTCCGGCCCAGCATTCGCTTGGCCTCCAGGCCGACGCCCAGGATCCGCCGGGATCCCCTCTCGACCGCCACAACAGACGGCTCATTGAGGACGATCCCTTCGCCCTTGACGTAGACGAGGGTATTCGCGGTACCCAGATCGACGGCGATGTCGTTCACCGGGACCAGGCGGCCGGAGCTCAACCAACGAGTCAGGAACGAGAATTCGTCGCTCAAAACAATCAATGGCAAGAGGATCGGGCTATTCCAGGCCTGGACCGGCCGGGGGGAACACCCAAGGGACCAACGAAGCTAAGACGACCCGAAAAAGCTTGCAAGCCGAAGCGTTTCAAGCGATTGCCCGGCAAAGGATTGGAGCGGCGAGTCCCAGGGGCGGAAACAAATGTTTCCGCGGTCCATCTCTCCCCTCTCAGGTACGTCCGGTGCTTCCGAATCCCCCCTGGCCTCTTCCAGTCTCCGAGAGGTCTTCGGTCTCCACGACCTCGGGGGTCTCGAAGCGAGAAAACACGAGCTGCGCAATCCGGTCCCCACGCCGGATTACCACCGGGCTCCGGCCGGTGTTTTGCATGAGGACCTTGACCTCACCCCGGTAGTCGGGATCGATGGTCCCAGGGCTGTTTGGGAGCGTGATCCCGTGCCGAGCCGCGAGTCCCGACCGCGGCCTCACCTGGCACTCCACCCCCGGCGGCAGCTCCATCGTGAGCCCCGTGGACACGGCCCGGATCTCCCCTGCCGAAAGTTGAAAATCGGTTTCTGCGGACCGAATATCGTACCCGGAGGAATGGGACGTGGCCCGGCTGGGAAGGGGGAGATCGGGGTTGCCCTCGAGGCGAACGAACCGAACCTGGACGGGATCTTTCATCGACCCCTCTCCCTCATCCCACCGGGCCACTTAAGCCCCCTGGCGAGGGGGCGCCAAACACGCTGACGGGCGCCTCTATTGGAGGAAACCGTGAAGAGCCTCCCACTTCATCTTGAAAGCCTCGGCCACGGCGGGGTACGTGATCTTCCCGTCCACGATGTTCACGCCGAGGGCCAGCGCCCCGTCGTCCAGACAGGCCTGTTTCCACCCCTTGTTCGCCAGCTGTATGGCATAGGGGAGGGTCGCGTTGGTGAGGGCCAAAGTGCTGGTCCGCGGCACAGCGCCAGGCATGTTGGCGACGCCGTAGTGAACGACGCCATCCACGTTATAGATGGGATCCTCGTGGGTCGTCGGCTTGGTGGTCTCGATACACCCGCCCTGGTCGACGGACACATCAACGATGACCGAGCCCGGTTGCATGAGTTTGAGATCCTTCTTGGTGACCAGATACGGAGCCTTGGCGCCAGGAAGGAGGATTCCGCCCACCAGGAGGTCTACCGTGGGCAGCCGTTCCAGGATGTTCTGGCGATTGGAGTAGATGACATCGCAGTTGGCTGGCATGAAGTCGGCCAGCTCCCGGAGGCGGTGTAGGTTCACGTCCATGATGGTGACGTGCGCCCCAAGGCCAGCGGCCATCTTGGCTGCGTGGGTCCCCACAACACCACCGCCCAGCACGAGAACCTCTGCCGGCGGGACGCCTGGCACGCCGCCCATGAGAACGCCGCGGCCGCCAAAGAACTTCTCGAGGTATTTGGCCCCTTCCTGGGTCGCCATACGACCGGCGACCTCGCTCATGGGGGTAAGGAGGGGTAGCTCCCCGGATTCCAGCTCAACCGTCTCGTAAGCGATGCTCACCGACTTGGTTTTTTTCATCGCCAAGGTCAGGGCCCGGTCGGCGGCATAGTGGAAGTAGGTGAAGAGGACCTGGCCCTCTTTGATCTTCGGCCACTCGGGTTTGATGGGCTCCTTGACCTTCATGATCATCTCGGCCTTGGCCCACACCTTGTCCGCAGTAGGAAGGATCTTCGCCCCCACAGCCTTATAGAGGGCGTCTGAAAAGCCGCTTCCCAGCCCAGCCCCTTTCTCGATGAACACCTGATGGCCCTCCGCGATCAGGGCCTCGGCACCCGCCGGAACCAGAGCGATCCGGTTCTCGTTTGTCTTGATCTCCTTCGGCACGCCAATAAGCATGGTCCGCGCATCTCATCTAAGGTTTCACACATCGAGGTCCATTGGAGACCTCGGTAATCATTCAGCAGAGTCACGAATTTTATAGGATGTGGAGCTTGGGCGCGAGGGCCCCCGGGAAGTTGTCCGGGGCTTCGGACGGACTCGGTTCAGCCCTATTGAGTTGGGCCGAGGGTAAGGAGGAAGAGCCCCTCCGGATCGAAGAATTCGCAGGCCGCTTCAGCCACCTCTTCGGGAGTCACTCCGTCCAGCACCGCGAGGACCTCGTCCAGGGAAAGGAACGGCTCATCGTGAAGCGCAAACCCGGCCAGACGGTAAAGGCGGGCGCCTGTGGACTCCAGCGAAAGCATGATTTGACCCTTCAGCTGTTGCTTCGTCTGCTCCAGTTCCTCAACGGGGAGCCCCTCCTCCGCCAACCGGGTCAACTCCTCTCGAACCGCCTCGGCAGCTTTCTCAGCCGACGAGGGTCGCGTTCCGACGTACACCCCGGAAACTCCACCCCTGGAGTAGAAGGACTGAAAGGTGAACACGGAGTAGGCTAAGGCCAGCTCTTCCCTGATTCGCTGGAAGAGCCGAGAGCTCATTCCCCCTCCCAGCGCGGTGGACAGGATGGCGAGAGGGTACCGGCGAGCGTCGGAGTGCCGTGGGACCCCTCCCCCAAACACCAGGTGGGTTTGGGCCGAGGGCCGCTCCTCATGGTGGGCGCCTGCAGGGAGGTCCCCCGGGTGTGGGATGGCGGATGCGGCTTCCCCATCAGCGACTCCACCAAACAGACCTTCCACCTGCCCGACCACGTCCTGATGGCTCAGACGGCCGGCGGCCGCCACCACGAGATTCTTCCCCGTATACCGAGCCCGATGGAGTCCCTGCATGGTCTCAGGATCCATTCCGGCCACGGTCTCCCGGGTTCCTAGGATCGGATGTCCGTAGGGGTGCCCTCCCCAGAGCCGCTCTCCGTGAAGGTCGAAAACCAGGTCGTCGGGGGTGTCCTCGACGGTGGCGATCTCCTCCAGAACCACTTCCCGCTCCAGAGCCAGGTCTTCCTCGCGGAGGAGTGGGTTCAGCGTCAGATCCGCCAGGACCTCCAGGGCCAGGGGGAGGTGCTCGTCGAGAACGCGAGCCTGGAAGCTGGTATGTTCCCGCGAGGTATAGGCGTCCAGGGATCCGCCGAGGCTCTCCAGGGCGAGGGCGATCTCCCGCGCGGACCGGTTTCGGGTGCCCTTGAAGACCAGGTGCTCCAGGAGATGGCTGGCTCCCATCACCTCCCGCCTCTCATGGGCCGCTCCCTGGCGGACCCACACGCCAACGGAAACGGAGCGGACCCCGGGGATCCGCTCCGTCAGCACTCTGACACCGTTAGGGAGGAAGCTCTCGTACATCTCCCCGGAGAAAGAGGTGGTCCTCAACTCCGTTGTCGACACGGCTCCCTCAGCCGAAGGACGAGGCATCCAGTGCGAGGCGCCGACCGCCTAAGCCTGCGCCTCTCCTCCGCCAGCCTCCTCGGCCAAGGCAGCCTTGCGGGAAAGCTTCAGTCGGCCCTTCTCGTCGATCGCCAGGAGCTTGACCTTCGTGACATCGCCCTTCTTCAGCACATCCTCGGTCCTCTCCGTTCGGCCCTCCTGCAACTCGGAGATATGGCAAAGGCCTTCCGTCCCCGGAATGATCTCGATGAAGGCACCGAAGGTAGTCGTGTTCTTCACCGGCCCCTCATAGATCCTTCCGACCTCTGGCTCCTGCACGATGGCTTCGATCATCTCACGGGCCCGCATGCCGGCCTCGCCGGACACAGCGGCAATCTTCACGATCCCGGAATCGTCGATGTCGATGGTAGCCCCAGATTCATCCTGAATGGCCCGAATGGTCTTGCCCTTGGGCCCGATGATCTCGCCGATCTTCTCCGGGTTGATCTGAATGGAGACGATTCGCGGCGCGTATTCGGAAAGGTCATCCATGGGCCGGGCGATTGTCTGGTCCATGATGTCCAAGATGTGCATCCGCCCCCGCTTCGCCCGCTCCAACGCATCCGAGAGGATCTTGTGGGTCAGGCCCTCGATCTTGATGTCCATCTGGATCGCCGTGACACCTTCCCGGGTCCCGGCGACCTTGAAGTCCATGTCGCCCAGCGCATCCTCCAGACCGAGGATATCGGTGAGGATCGCCACACGGTCATCGTCTTTGATCAGTCCCATCGCCACCCCGGCACAAGGCGCCTTGGTCGGCACCCCTGCCGCCATGAGGGACAGCGAGGCCCCGCAGACAGAGGCCATGGAGGAGGATCCATTGGATTCCAGGATATCCGACACCACCCGGATTGTGTACGGGAAATCGTCGTAGGCCGGTAGAAGGGGTTGTATTGCCCGCTCCGCCAGCGCGCCGTGGCCGGTTTCCCGGCGGTTGGTGCCACGGTACGGTTTTGCCTCACCGGTGGAGAAGGGCGGGAAGTTGTAGTGAAGCATGAACGACTTGGTGACTTCCTCGCTGGAGTCGATGGAGTCGATGCGCTGTTCGTCCCGAGACGTGCCGAGGGTGGTCACGGCGAGAGCCTGAGTTTGGCCCCGCGTGAAGAGGGCCGATCCATGGGTCCGAGGGAGGACTCCAACCTCGCACGTGATGGATCGGACCTCGTCGACCGAGCGGCCATCAGCCCGCTCGCCGTCCGTGAGGATCCGTTCCCTCATGGTCTCTTTCTCGATGCCCCGGAGGACCTCTTTGATGTCGCCCTGCTGCTCAGCGTATTCCTCGTTCTCGTCCAGAAGCTGGTTCAGGATGTCTTCCTGTATGGAAGCCATGGCCTGGCTGCGCTCCTGCTTCTCAGACAGCTGGAGCGCCTCGGCCACACGGGTGTTGGCGAGTCCCTGTACCTTTGCCTTCAGCCCCTCATCCGGGAGGATGGGCGTCCACTCCATGTCCGGGACCCTGCTCTCGGGGAGGATCTCCTTTTGGATCTCGATGAGCTCCTTGATCCCGGTGTGAGCAACCTCCAACCCGGCCAGGATCTCCTCTTCGGGCACTTCGATGGCACCCCCCTCGACCATGAGAAGGGCGTCCTCGGTGCCGGCAACCACGACGTCCACATCGGAGTATTCCAACTGCTGGAAAGTGGGGTTCAGGACCCAGTTCCCCTGGATTCTCCCGATCCGGACTCCGGCCACGAGCGTATTGAAAGGGATGTTGGACATGTTGAGACAAAGGGATGCCCCCAGCAATCCCCACACATCAGCGTCGTTCTCCTGATCGGCGCTCATGGGGAAGCAAGCCACCTGGGTCTCGTGCATGAATCCATCAGGGAATAGCGGCCGGAGCGGCCGGTCGATGAGACGGGCCGAGAGGATCTCCTTCTCCGCAGGCCGACCCTCCCGCTTGAAGAACCCGCCGGGAATCTTCCCTGCGGCGTATGTCTTCTCCCGATACTCCACGGTAAGGGGGAAGAACGGGAGGTGGGTGGGGCGGTCCTGTACGGTGGCCGCCACCAGGAGTGCCGTGTCCCCATACTGAATCAGTACGGATCCCGCGGCCTGGCGGGCCATCCGCCCCGTCTCTATTACGAGGGGCCTGCCCGCGAACTGCTTTTCAATCCTCTGGATCATCGTCTTCTCTTCCATTCCTTTTTCTGCTCTTCTTTTTCTCTCACTCTATCTCGCAAACGTCTCTATTTATGGTCGCATATGCCGAAACCCCGGGGCGGTCGATGCCGATCCGGTTCATAGCTTCAGCGATGAAGGGTGTTGGCCATGGGGAGGCTCCAGCCTCCGGGGCAGAACGAAACGGCGGCGACAGCAGGAGTGGCTGTCGCCGCCCATTTCATGTCCGCTAATGGCGGAGGCCCAGGTCCGCAATGAGCTCCCGATATCGCTCCAGATCGGTCTTCCTGAGATACTCCAGGAGCCGACGCCGCCTTCCCACCATCTTGAGGAGGCCGCGGCGGCTGTGATGATCTTTTTTATGAGCGTCGAAGTGCCCTCTGAGATGATTGATCCGAGCTGTCAGGAGGGCAACCTGGACCGGCGCGCTACCCCGGTCATCTTCGTGGAGCTGGTACTTCTTGATTGTTTCTTGGCGATCGATGGTCATTCGTGTCGAGCCTCCGCCAGAGTCGAAACTGCAGGGGAAGCCCCTCCTCGTGTTGTTTTCGTTCAGCTTTCAGCCTAGAAAAGTATCCAAAACCCTTCGGTCCCTCAACCCTGAGGCCCCGAGGGTCCGTCGGTAGCCAGCGCCGTCCGAGCGGCGTCGACATCCGCCTTGAGTTGCTCCACCAGCGCTGAGGCCGAGGCAAAGGGCCGAACATCCCTCAGATACTGGATGAATTCCACCCGGATTTGCTCGCCGTAGAGGTCTCCGTCGAAGTCCATGAGGTGGAGTTCGATGGTCGGTGGAGACCCCCTGAAGGTCGGCCGCGGGCCGATGTGGATCGCCCCTTCGAACAAGCCGCCCTTGACTCCGGCCCGAACCGCATAGACTCCTGGGTGAGGGATCAGCTTTCCGTTCCCTGGAACCCACAGGTTCGCCGTGGGGAAACCCAGGCTCCGACCTCGTCCCTCCCCCCGCACCACCATTCCCCGGATGCAGTAGGGTCGCCCCAGACCGCTTCGTGCCTCTCCCACATCGCCCCGGAGGAGAGCCGCCCGGATCCTGCTGGATGACACTGGCTCCTCCCCCGCCCGAATGGGAGAAACCACGTCTACCGTGAATTTCAGGTCCCGGCCGATGTCACGGAGGGTCAGGGCGTCTCCCGACCTTCCCTTCCCGAATCCATGGTCATACCCGATGACCAACTCCTGAACGCCGAGTCGGTCCATGAGGATCTCCTCCACGAACCGCCTGGGAGAGTACTCGGCCAACACGTGATTGAAGGAGAGGAAGACGGCGTAATCCAACCCTGTCTCCGCAAGAATCTCCTTCTTTTCCGCGGGAGTCGTCAGGAGGAGCGGCGCTTCGTCAGGCCGAACGATCTTGAGGGGATGGGGGTGGAAGGTCACCAGGACGCTCCTGCGTCCCGTCTCCTTCGCCCTCAGGCGGATTTCCTGGAGGACCGCCCAGTGGCCTCGGTGGACGCCGTCGAAGGTCCCAACCGTTACCACCGTTCCCCGGGGATCCGGTGGGAGCCCCCTCGGGAGGGCCGGATCGATGGCGAACTCAATCATGGACGAGGACCTTTCGGGGACGCACATCATCGCCCTCCCTGAACCCCACCGCCAGCAGTTTCCCGTCGAGAAGGATCCGGACAGGCTCGTCCTCAGGCAGATCCGCACGGCCCAATGGCACGGCTTGCCCATGGCGGATTCGCCTTCCATCGGCGCTGTCCACATCAAGGCTGGGAAGGTGGGAGAGAGCGTCCGAGGGGGAGAGGAGTCGCTCCAGAATCGCCTCTCGATCGCGGAGGGAAGAGAGAGCGCTGGCTACCTCCAATTCGAAGTTGCCTACCGCCGTCCGCGTCAGAGCCGAGAGGTGCGCCCCGACACCCAAATCCCGTCCGAGATCCCGACCCAGAGCCCGAATGTACGTTCCTGATGAACACGCCACCCGGAAGTGGACTTCGGGTGGGGAATAGTCCAGAAGTTGGATCTCATGGATCCTCACCTCCTCCGGCTTCATCTCCAGCACCTCCCCCCGTCGAACCCGCCGGTGGGCTGCCACCCCTGCGACCTTCTTCGACGAATACACAGGAGGGACCTGAAGGGAGGTGCCCCGAAAACCGGCGAGGGTGGACTCAACTTGTCCCGCCGTCAACTGGGTCCACCCCTGATCCCTCCTCACCACCTCCCCTTCGGGATCGTCGGTGGAGGTCTCGAGGCCCAGGACAGCGGTCGCGTGGTAGACCTTGTCCAATCCCAGGATGTACTCGGACAAGCGGGTGGCCTGCCCCACCAGAAGGATCAGAAGGCCCGAAGCGAAGGGATCCAGGGTCCCGGCATGCCCCACCTTCTTGGTCCCTGCCGCCTTCCGGATGTGGGCGACCACGTCATGGGAGGTGGGACCCACGGGTTTTTCTACCAGCAGCACGCCCGGTGGGAAGTTCACTCCGGAGCCTCCGAGGACGACTCCCTCCCTGAAGAATCGTCCGAGCCCGAGGGAGGGTCGCCGCTCTCCCCGGCATCAGGCTCGGGAGGGAGTACCTCCCGGAGGACCTCCTCGATCCGCGTGGCCGAATCGAGAGTCGTATCGAGCTGAAACCGTAGCTCTGGGATCCTGCGGATCCGAAGGACCTTCCCCAGTTCTTTCCGGATGAATGGGGCTGCGGCTTGGAGCCCTTCCAGGACGTCGCTCTCGCTTCGATCTCCCTCGAGGAGCCGGAAGAAGACCCGCGCCATCCAGAGATCCGCCGTGACCCGAGCCTCGGTAATCAGGACCTTCCCAACTCTGGGGTCCCGGACCTTCCTGGAAAGTATCGAGGAGATTTCCCTCTTGAACTGCTCGTTCAGGCGGGGGGTTCGATGATCCGTCATGGCAGGGATCTCTGATGCCTTGACCCGGTGGGGAACCCCCAAAGGGCCCAGAAGGATGAACGAGGGGCGAGAGGAGCACCCATCACCGCAGGGACCGCTCCACCCGAACGATGATGCCCCGGCCGTCCCCTTCCACGAATCGATCCAGAGCATCCAGGACCGAGTCAGCATGCCGTCCGTCCGTGGCCACGACCGCAGCGGTGAGCTCGGTCTTGGTCCACACCTCCTGGAAGCGCGTTTCCGCTACGGAGACTTTGAAGCGGGACTGGAGGCGCTCCTTCAGGGACTTCACCACTCTCCGCTTTTCCTTGAGAGACCTACATTCGGGCAGGGAGAGCTCCCAGCTGCACACCCCGATGACCATGAGTAGACCTCAAGGAGCGATGGATCGGGCCGGACGACCCAGCCCTACCCCCGACCTCCCCCCACCTCAGCGAGAGTCCGGGCAACCTCTTCGACACCATAGCACTCGATCACGTCGCCGACTTTCACGTCGTTGAAGTTGGCGATCCCGATACCGCACTCGAACCCCTCTCTGACTTCCCTGACATCGTCCTTGAACCGCTTCAGGCTGGAGAAGTCTCCATCGTAGATCACGATCCCATCCCTGATCAGGCGGGCCTTCTGGCTTCGTTCGATGACTCCGTCGCTGACGTAGCAGCCCGCGATCGTGCCCACCTTGGTGATCTTGAAGGTGTCTCGGACCTCGGCAGTGCCCAGGATGTTCTCTCGGCGCTCCGGCGCCAGCATCCCCTCCAAAGCCGCCCGGATCTGGTCCACGGCCTCGTAGATGACGTCGTAGGTGTGGAGGTCGACGCCCTCCCGGTCGGCCAAGTTGCGGGCATTGACATCGGGACGCACGCGGAACCCGATGATCACGGCTCCGGCAGGTCCGGCCAGGATCACATCTGATTCGTTGATGGCGCCGACAGCCCGGTGGATGATCTCGACCTGGACCTCGTCCGTGCTCAGCTGCTCCAGGGAGTCGGACAGAGCCTGAACCGAGCCGTCCACGTCTCCCTTGATGATGAGGGGTAGCGTACCCACCTGACCGCCTGCCAGGAGCTTGGAGAAATCTCCCAGCTTGAATCCCCGCTCCTTGATCCGGAGCTGTTTCTCACGCTCAAGCCTCTGGCGGGTGTTGGCGATCTCCGCCGCTTTTTCGGCCGTCATGGCGGCGAAGGCGTCGCCGGCCTGGGGCACCCCGCCGGCTCCCAGGACCTGGACAGGGATCCCGGGTCCGGCCAACTCCACGGCCTTCCCCCGTTCGTCGAGCATGGCCCGGACTCGGCCATCGAAAAGCCCGCAGATGAAGCTGTCCCCTACTCGGAGAGTCCCCCCCTGCACGAGCACCGTGACCACTGGGCCCTTCCCCACATCCAACTGGGCCTCGATCACAGCACCGTTGGCGTCACGGTCCGGATTAGCCGTCAACTCGAGCATTTCGGCCTGAAGGAGAACTTTCTCCAGGAGGTCTTCAACGCCCATCCCCTCCTTCGCGCTCACCTCGGCGCTCAGGACGTCACCTCCGAAGTCCTCGACAGTCACTCCGTGTTGGAGGAGCTCCTGTTTGACCTTTCCGGGATTGGAGGCTGGGAGATCTACCTTGTTGATCGCCACGACCAACGGAACTCCGGCATTTCGGGCGTGGCTGATCGCCTCGACGGTCTGAGGCATCACCGAGTCGTCAGCAGCGACCACCAGGACCACGATATCCGTCACGTCTGCGCCCCGGGCGCGCATGGCTGTGAATGCAGCGTGCCCCGGCGTATCCAGGAACGTGATCGTCCGATCGTCGGGAAGCCCAACGTGGTAGGCACCGATGTGCTGAGTAATCCCACCGGCCTCTCCGGCCACCACGTTGGTCTTCCGGATGTGGTCCAGGAGCTTGGTCTTCCCGTGGTCGACATGGCCCATGACGGTGACCACAGGGGGACGGGGTCGTAGATCTTCCGGCAGGTCGACCTCTTCCTCTTCGACCTCCTCAGCGGCGTATTCGGTTTCTCTCACTGCCGTGAAGTCGAACTCCTCCAGAAGAAGCTCGATCTGGTCGAAGTCCAACCGCTGATTGATGGTCACCATCAATCCCATGTTTTTGAAAGCAGAGCCGATGATTTCAGTCGAGGAGATGTCGATGAGCTCCGCCAGCTCAGCCACGGTCAAGAACTCGTTCACCCGGACGGTGGTCCGCTCCCGCTCCTGCTCGAGACGTTCTTCCTCTTTCGCGGCCTCCACCTCTTCTTTGGTCGGTACAGACCCCTTCCCCCTACGCCGCTTCTTTCCGCCACTGCCCTTGATCTCCGCCATCACGCGCTGGATGTTGGACTGGACCGCGTCTTGATCCACCCGCCCCCGCTTCTTTCCCTTCTTGTCCTTTTTCGCCTTCTTCCGCCCGTCAGCGGTGTAGCCCTCGGCCTGGACTCGCACCTGGCCGCCAGGACCGGCCGTCGCGGCTGGCGCGGGAGCGGGTCGTCTGATCACTCGAGCCGGGCCTTCCGGCGCAGCCTGCCTGACAGGCTCAGGTTTGGGAGCAGGGTCCAGAAGCTCGGCTACCCCCTCCTCCAGGACCCCCACGCCCTCTTCCACGTCCTCGCTGCCGACCTCGACCATTTCAGAGGTCTCGTCTTCGTGTTCGTCCTCATAGGCGCCCACGTCCGATCCCTCCGGCTCCCCTTCGACCTCCTCCCCCTCTGACGTTATGTCCTCCTCAAGCACCACTTCTACCTGATCCTCCTGGTCAACCTCGGCAGCCAGATCCGGCTCGACCTCGTCGGAGTCCTCGATGTCGACCTCTTCGGAATCGGAGTCCTCGGTGCCGACCTCCTGTGGTGCCTCCTCCGCCCCGGAGGCCGCCATCGCCTCTTCCTGGTCTTCGGCGTCCTCCAGATCCTCCACGTGGCCTTCCTGGGCCTCAGCGTCGAGGGTGTCCCCCTCGGCCGCCTCTTCTTGAGGCTCGGCCTCTTCGGCTTCGGAAACCTCGGGTTCCTTTCGGGCTACTCGGCGACGACGACGACGGGGCCGATGAGCGGCCTGAGCATCCTCGATGGCGGCTTCGAGGGCTTCGGACACGTCCTTGTGCCCGGCCCGGCGTTCCCGTTCGATCCTCGCCAGGATCCGGGACACATCAGCCTCAACCACCTCGGAAGTGGGGTCCGCCACGGGGATACCCATCTCCCTGAGGAGGTGGACGAGTCCCTCTGGAGAGACTCTGAGGTCGTTGGCTAGATCTGTAACCTGCATTCGCTTGAACTACCTCCGCTGGGCGAAACACCCGCCCGTCGTGTCATTCCCGTCCCGATCGCTTCCGGATCTCTCCGGCGAATTGGCGCTCCGTAACACCTGTCGCGGCCAGTGGTCCGGCGCCCAGAGCTGCACCGAGCTCGTCCATCGTGCCCAGCTGAACCCAGGGAATCCCTTTGGCCACCGCAAGAGGAACGACCTTCTCTCGCTGCTTCTCCGAGCCGTCCTCGGCCAGAACAACCAACCTGACCTCCCCAGCTCTCAGGGCTCTCCGCGTGGCGTCGGTCCCTTTCACGACAGCCCCGGCTCTCCGGGCGAGACCCAGGAAAGCCAGGGCTTCAGACCTCCGGCTCTTCTCCCTCATCAGCCTCCTCCGGCGTCGGAACATCCTCCTCCGGCACCGGAGCCGTCTCTGCATCCCCCTCCGACGGGATCCCGGCCCCGGGGACATCATCCTCATCATCCCCGTCGGAGACTGGTCCCTCCTCGCCCTCCATCGATTCGCTACCTTCGGCCGAGTCCTCCGGGGCCGCCGAACTATCACCATCCGCCGGCGTCTCAGCCGACACCTCTCCTTCAACTACCGTCAGCTCGTCGATGATTCCCAGAAGCCGGTCGGCTTCCGTCTCGGTAAGACCTGGGACCCCTAGGAAGTCATTCTTCTCGAGGTCGATAATGTCAAGAAAAGTATGATATCCCGCCGTTTCCAGCGCCGCCAGAGTAGCCTCTCCCAGCTCCAGCTCAGAGAGGGGGAAGTCGGACGTCTCATATGAGTCCCCGGTCGGGATCTCTCCGAACAGTGAGAGATCGGCTCCACGCTCGAGCCACTCCCTGGATCCGTAGAGATCGATCTGCCACCCGATCAGCTGGGAAGCCAAACGAACGTTCTGGCCGTTCCGCCCGATCGCGAGCGACAGTTGGTCCTCGTCGACGATGGCGGTGATGACCTGCCGGGACGAATCACTTATCACCTTGGCGACCCTCGCCGGCGCCAGCGCCCTCCGGGCGAAGATTTCCGGATCAGGATGCCAGGGGACAATATCGATTCGCTCCCCCCCGAGCTCGTTCACGACGGCCTGGACCCTGGATCCCTTCAGGCCGACACAGGCCCCGACGGGATCGATGGAATCGTCCCGACTGGAGACGGCGATCTTTGTCCGGCCCCCTACCTCCCGAGCCAGCTCCTTGATATCCACGATCCCCTGATACACCTCCGGGACCTCCAGCTTGAACAGAGCGGCCACGAAGAGAGGGTCCCCCCTCGAAAGGATGAGCCTGGGTCCCTTCGGGGTCTCATCGACCTTCTTGAGGACCGCACGGATCGGGTCACCCTGCCGAAAGCGTTCCCTGGGGTTCTGTTCTCGCCAGGGGATGATGGCTTCCGCATCCCGCGCACGGTTCAACATCACCACGATCTTCCCACGCTCGATCTGCTGGACCTCACCCGACAGCAGCTCTCCCACCCGGTCGGCGAACTCCTCTCGAATCCGCTGTCGCTCGCCCTCCCGAACCCGTTGGACGATACGCTGCTTCGTGGCCATCACGGCATTCCTACCGAACTCCGCAAAGTCGACGGGAATCTCCATGACGTCCCCCACCTCATAGGTGGGATCATCCCAGCGTGCCTCATCCAGGGCGATTTCAGAGGAGGGATCTTCAACCTCTTCGACGACTCTCTTCAGGACGATGATCTCAATGTCCCCGGAGCCCTCGTCGATGTCGATCTCGGCCTCGACATTTGGGCCGTAGATCTTCACCAAACCTGCGACGATCCCGTCGCGGATGAGATCATAGACCTCGTCGGGGCTGAGGCTCTTTGTTGCAGCAATGTCCCTGAATGCCGCTACGATCTGGCCAGCGTTGGTCATTCTCTTCCTCGTGCGAACCGCTGATCCTCGGGCCGGTCTCTTCAGGCCGGAACCCAGGCCAAATTTCTCAGTCCCACCTGAAAACCAGGTGGGCCTTCTGGACTTCATCCAACGGGATGACTATCCGCTCCCCCGAGGGGAGCCGGAGGGCAGCCTTCAACTCCTCTCCCTCCCCCCCCTCCACTCCCAGGATCTCCCCTTCGATCCGACTTCCGAGGGCGTCGGACAGGCTCGTGCTCTTGACCACAGCCTGCTGTCCTGAAAACCGCTCCCAGTCCCTGGGGCGGGTCAAAGGTCGTTCCACCCCGGGGGAGGAGACCTCGAGTACATACCTCTCCGGCACCTCCGGGTGTTGGTCGAGCCAGGGCTCGAGGGCTCTACTCACCTCGGCGCACTGGTCGACAGAAACCCCTCCTTCGCCCGGCACCGAATCCGGGAGGTCCATCCTTATCCTGAGGATGGGCCTCTTTGCACTTCCCACCCACCCGGCTTCGACGAGCTCGAACCCCATCCGAGCCAGGCGTTCCTCCAACTCCGCCAGCACATCGGGAAGCGGGATGGCCAAGCTGCCTCACTCCCTCCGGGCACCACCCGAGATGACGGGAATAAAAAAGCGGGGGCCACCAGCACCCCCACTCACAACAAAATGGCCGCCCGGCGGGCGGCTCCAACAGATCATAAACTAGTACAAGTATCGCATAGCTTCAAGTGTGGAGGGCGGGGAAGACCGTACGACCAGACCTTCACCCTCCTCCTGCCTCGGCCCCGACGGCCGATTGGACTCCTCGACCCTATCCAGAACACTCGCTTGCGGTGAGCCGGGGTCCCAGAGCGACGGACGGTTAGGCGTCCCGGGATCGGCTATCCGTCCTCCCGGCGAATCCGGGCACCGAGAGCCTGGAGCCGCGTGTCGATATGCTGATACCCCCGTTCGATCTGACCGATGTTCATGATCTGGCTCTCTCCCTCGGCCCCCAGAGCCGCGATCAGGAGGGCCATCCCCGCCCGGATGTCCGGACTCTCCACCCGCCCTCCTCGAAGTTGGGACGGCCCCACCACAACGGCTCTATGGGGGTCGCAGAGGATGATCTGGGCCCCCATCCCCACGAGTTTGTCCGTGAAATACATCCTGGATTCGAACATCTTCTCGTGGATCAGAACCGTGCCCTTGCATTGGGTCGCCGTGACGAGGGCGATGGAGGTCAGGTCGGCCGGGAAGGCTGGCCACGGTCCGTCATCCACCTTCGGGATGTGGCCGAAGGCGTCGGAGTCCACTGCGAGTTCCCTGTCCCCGTGGACGACCAGAGATGATCCGTCCAGGGTGCACTGCACACCTAGTCTCCGAAAACCGAGCAGGGTCGCGTCCAGGTGTTCCACAGGTGCGTCGAGGATGGTGATCTCGCTCCGCGTCACCGCGGCGAGGCCCAGAAAGGACCCCGTCTCAATATGATCTGCACCCAGGCGGAATCTCGTTCCGTGGAGCTCCCGCACGCCTTCGATCTCCAAGACCCCCGTCCCGATCCCTCCGATCCTTGCCCCCATCTGGTTCAAAAGGTTACAGAGATCCTGAACGTGGGGCTCAGCCGCAGCGTTTCGGAGCACCGTCTCCCCTTGAGCGAGCACGGCCGCCATGACGGCGTTCTCCGTCCCCGTGACCGAGGGCTCGTCAAGGAATATGTTCGTGCCCCTCAAGCCGGAGGTCCGGATCTCGAACCCTTCCTCCAATCGTTTCTCGCCCCCGAGGGCCTCCAAAGCCAGAAAGTGGGTATCGAGGCGCCGGCGGCCGATCACGTCACCCCCTGGGGGTCCGAGAACCACCGATCCGAAGCGAGCCAGGAGGGGCCCAGCCAGGAGAATCGATGCCCTGATCTTCCTGGCCAGGTCCGGATCGGGCCGCCCACCCGTCACCCCTTCGGCCACCACCTCGACAGCATCGTCACCGACCCATTCCACCTGGGCGCCCAGCGACCGGATAATCTCGATAAGGGTCTCCACATCCCTGATCCTGGGCACGTTTTCGAGGGTGACGGCATCCGGAGAGAGAAGGGTCGCGGCCAGGGCTGGGAGGGCGGCGTTCTTGTTCCCTGCGGGCCGTATCGCCCCCTCGAGCACATGGCCACCATTCACCACGAAGCTGGGCATCTGAGTTCCTCCGCTGACGGAGGTGATCGACTCTGGAAAAGGGGCATCGCCTGGGAGTCCCCTGGGGACGAACGGGGCGGAACATACCCGACCTCCCAGGATTTCAGCAACCGATCCCGACTGACCCCCGACTCGTTTACCCACTCCCGATGGGAGGTCCGTCTCCGGTCCCCTCAACCCCCTGGCCCTGCAGATCTACCTGTCGACCAACGAGGCAGGAAGCGTGCCGGTCCCCGATTTGGCTTGACACTCTTCTTTTCACCGATCTACAATCGATTCGGAGGGCTTCCCCACTCACCCAGTCGAGATCCACCATGCGGCTCAGCCACTATCTTCGTGCCGAACTCGTGATTCATGGCCTGGAGGCGACGGACACTTCCGACGCCTTGAGGCAGATCAGCGCCCGATATCATGGCCAATCCGGGGCTCCCTCGACTGAGGAGGTCTTCCAGGCGCTGAAGGCCAGGGAAGATGCCCATACGACGACCCTCGACGAGGGCGTGGCCGTTCCCCATGCGGTACTGCCATCTCTTTCGGAAGTCTTGCTCATGGTGGTCCTGGCTGCCCGGCCCATACCCTTCGGTCCACCGGACGCAGAGGGTGTGGATCTCTTCTTCGTCCTTCTCTCCCCCCCGGGCCGAGAAGCCGAGCACATCAAGCTCCTTGCCAGGATCTGCAGGTTGGTCCGACACCCTGGATTCCTCGAAGAGTTGAGAGCCGCGCCTGGGGCGTCGGAGCTCTTCGATGCAATACAGAGAGAGGATTCCCAGCATGTCTGAGGGTCAACCATGCATCTCTTGATTGCTGTCGTGAACGACCCGGAGAAGGTGGATGAGATTCTCTCGGGCTTCCTGGAGCTGGGTGTAACCGGCGCCACCATCATAAACAGTGAGGGGATGGGGCGAGTCTTGAGCCATGACATACCCATTTTCGCCGGGCTCCAGACCCTGATCACTCGCTCCAGGCCGCAGAATCGAACGATCTTCAGCGTGGTGGAGGAGGATAAGATCGGCCCGGCCATCGCCCTCCTTCAGGAAGTCAGCGGTGACCTGACGACCCCGGCAACGGGAATCGCCTTCACGATCCCCTTGGATCGTGTGGTCGGGCTTGCGCCCGAGCTGGGGAGAGACCAGGGACCCGTGTAGTCCCGGATTCTCATGGACCCCTTTCTCTCCACCCTTCTTCTGATCCTCCTGGCCCTCCTCGGAGCCAGGTTCTCCTTCTCGACCGAAAGCGTTCCTCCCGGGCCCCGTCTCATCTTTCGAACGGGTACCCACTTCCTCTTTCTCGGGTTGGTCCTGGGCCCCAACGCGCTGGGACTCCTTACGCAGGATGCCATTCGCCAACTTTTCCCTCTCCTGGGCCTCGGACTCGGATGGATCGGGTTCCTTTTCGGGCTTCAGTTGGATCGGCGAAACCTCCGTCACTTCCCGCCGGCGTTCCACATCCTGGCCGTGGGACAGGCGGTGTTCACTTTCATATTCTTCTTGGGAATCGGCTGGCTCGGGCTGGCGGCCGGCGGCATGACCGGTCGGGTAGAGACCCTGTTACTGCTGGGCGCGGCGGCGACAGCATGCATTTCGACCCCCGCGGGCATCGCCCTGATTTCCACGAACTACCGCGTGCGAGGGAAGGTCCGCGACCTTCTCTTCTTCGTGGCTTCCCTGGATGCCCTGGTGGGAATCGGCGCCCTTCAGGTGGCCTATTCTCTCTTCCCTCCCGGAAACCTGGAGGGGGGGCTCCTCGTCTCCCCTGGATTCATGTCGGTGCTCGCTGCCCTGGGCCTGGGTGTGGTCTGTGGGATTCTCTTCCTCTGGTTGACTCGGCCTCGCCCCGGTGGAGAGGAACTGGTTCTCTTCCTCCTGGGAATCGCCGCCTTCGCCAGCGGTGCAGCTCTCCAGCTGCAGCTCTCCCCCCTCTTTGTGTCCGTGACCATGGGAGCGGTCGTGGCGAACCTCTCCCCCGATCCACAACGCGTGTTCCGAGTGCTCCACGAGTGGGAAAAGCCGATCTATGTCGTCTTCCTGATCCTGGCTGGGGCACTCCTCAGTTTCTCGACGATTTGGATCCTCCCCCTGGCGGGCGCGTATGCGCTCGTTCGAGCCGGCGGGAAGGTCTTGGGTAACATGGCCATGGTCCGCCTGATCCCTCTTCCGATGGAGACGCCCAAGCGCTTTGGGTTGGGCCTCCTCCCCCAGGGGGGCATCTCCTTGGCGATGGCGATCTCCGGCGTGCTGACCTACGCCGGCGTTCGCTTGGGGGAGCTGGACGCGGTGGGCATTCTCTTTTCGGTTGTCGTCCTGGGGGTAATCCTCTCGGAGCTGACCGGTCCGTTCTTCACTCGGAACGTCCTGGTGAGGGCCGGGGAGATCCTGCCGGGAGCCGAGGAGACCTCGGATGCCAGGGACTCTGACGGGGAGGGATCCCCAACCGTGGGTAGCGGGACCGAACGGCCATCCATCTGACCTGGATCTTCGGGCCGGGTGCCGGTTACACTTCTCTCATGAAGACACTCTCGATGATCGTTCCGATTCAGACCTCACTACCCCAGGACACGGTGGCGCTCGCTGTCCCTTCCGGCTGGCTCCCTACTGCCGAAGCGGTATCCACGATCTTCCTCGCCCTGGTGGTCCTGGGCGTCCTCCTGGCCCTGATTGGAGTACTGCTTCAGCTCAGGAAGCTGGCAAGATCCGTCGGGGAGGTCACTCGCCGCTTGGAGAAGGATGCCGGGCCGGTCCTGGAGCGCGCCAAGAGCGTAGCGGAGAACGTGGACTTCATCACCGCAGCGGTTCGAACCGACGTCCAGAAGCTCAACAACTCCGTTTCCCGCTTGAACGACCGGTTAAAGGAGGCGTCCGAGCGGATGGAGGAGAGGATTCAGGACTTCACTGCACTGGTGGAGGTCCTGCAAACCGAGGCGGAGGACCTGGCTCTGGATACCGCCGCAGCGGTGCGGGGGGTCCGGGCAGGCACCCGAAGTCTGGCTGGTGGGGAGGCCTCCTTGGCGCAGGACGGGACCTCGGAAGCGCTCTCCATCCCGCCTTCGGGTGAGGAGCTGGAGGGGTAGGTCCTCACCCCAATGAGGCTTCTCTGGCTCTCGGGCACTTTCATCGCCATCGGCTGGCTCCTTCTGGTTCCGGATCCCCTCGGGGCCTGGGGGCCCGCCACCCATGTCGCCCTGGGAGAGGCGGTACTGAACGCACTCTATCTTCTCCCGCCCGGGATACGGATCCTCCTCCAGCGATTCCCCATCCATTTCCTATACGGATCGGTTGCGGCGGACATCTCCTTCGCGAAGAAGTACGTCCCGGAAGGCCGGCATAGCCACAGCTGGACCGTCGGGGAGGAGATCCTCAGGGCAGCCCCGGACGACGCCCTCAGGGCCACCGGATATGGGTATTTGGCACACCTTTCTGCCGACACGATCGCCCACAACACTTTCATTCCCCGGAAGCTCTTCCTCACTCGCACGAAGAAGGCCCACGGCCATACCTACTGGGAGCACCGTATGGATCTCCAGGTAGGGGAAGAGTTCCTCGGAAAAGCTCGTCGCCTGGTGATGGACTACGACCACTCTGCCGCGGACGAACTATTCGATGCCGTCCTCGCCCGGACGCTCTTCACCTTTCGAACCAACCGGCGCATCTTCCGCGGGATGATCCAGGCACAGGACAACGATCGGTGGAAGCAGGTCTTCGACCGGGTGCTCCGAAGCTCGAGGTACGATCTTTCGGATGAGCGAGTGGAGACCTACATGGGTCTCTCCTTCGATTTCATCGTGGACTACTTCTCCAACGGCATCGGCTCCCGTCCCAGGGTCCTGGACCCGGTCGGGGCGTTGAACCTTCGGATCGCCAAGAAGTTGAGGAGGGCCGGGATGGCGGAGGGCGGGCGGCAAACGCCGAAGCTACTGGAAGAGATGGCGGAACGGTTCTTTCCCTTCCCCGAGGGTCCGCTGCTCTACTGGCCCAAGGCAAAGGCCATTGGAGAACGAGAGCTCCTGACAGGGGGACAGGCGTTCAAAGGGCTCCCCACCAACCTGTCCGGCCGAGGGGATGATGCCGCATAGCCAGGTACTCAGATGGGGGCCGGACGGTGGCTGTGCCGGCCCTCCCCTCCTTGCTCAGAAGTAGTCCTTCTCCAGATCCGCAAAGCGGGCCAACAACTTCTTCTTTCCCACCGATTCGAAGTTCACCGTGACCTTCAGATCACGGCCGAACCCGGATACCTCCAGAACCGTGCCCGAGCCGAACGTCTGGTGGGTGACCCGTTCTCCCTTCACGAACCGGGGAAGGTCCTGGTTGTATTCGTCGTTGAGGGACGTGCCTTCCTCCAAGGTCTCTTTCCTGGCTTCCCTCCTCGCAGCGCGACTCCCGAACTCCCCTCCGAATCCCTCCCCGAATCCAGTCTGGAAACGGTGTGTGAGCCGGGGGGAGGGCCTGAGTTCGGTGAGATCCTCCCGGATCGAGTCCGCGAAGGGAGAAAGGCGACCGAACATGTATTCCCCTGCTCGCCTGCGCTGTCGAGCATAGGTGAGGAACAGCTTGTCCTCGGCTCGGGTGATCCCGACATAGAAGAGGCGCCGCTCCTCCTCCAGGGCATCAGGATCGTCATAGGCTCGACTCAGCGGGAATAGGCCGTCTTCCATGCCTGCGATGAAGACAACCGGGAACTCCAGCCCTTTGGCATTGTGGAGCGTCATGAGGGTCACGGTATCCGCATCTGGGTCGTGGAGATCCACTTCAGCCACCAGCGCCACACGTTGGAGGAAGAGATCCAAGTCCGAGAAGCGATCCCCTCCGCGTTCCTCATCGTCCATGATCTCCGCGTCGAACTCCATGGCTCCAGCGATAAGTTCCTTCACGTTCTCCGCCCGATCCTCTCCGTCGGGCCCTTCATCCCTCAACTTCTCGAGGAGGTCCAGCTCCTCCACGAGCTCCTCAAGGAGAACCCCGACCTGGGCCTGCCCCGCCCGAACTGAGAACCGCTGGATGAGATCGGCGAAGGCCCGGAGGGACTCTCCACCAGCTTTTGGTAGATCGGGTACCTCAGCAGACCGTGAAGCAGCTTCCAGCAGGCTGACCCCTTCAGATCGCGCCCACCCACGGAGGCGGGCGACAGATGTCGAGCCGACACCCCTTCGGGGGTAATTCACGATCCGGTCGAAGGCTCCGCCATCTCGTGGATTCGAGATGATCCTGAGGTAGGCCAGAACATCCTGGACCTCCCGCCGTTCATAGAATCGCACTCCCCCCACCACCTGGTACGGAATCCCCTCTCTTCGAAAGGCATCCTCCATGGCCCTGGCCTGGGCATTGGTCCGGTAGAGGATCGCGAAGGCCCGGTTCGGCCGGTCGGGCTCCTGGGACCTGCGCGCGGCGATCTCCTCGACGATCCATCGGGCCTCATCGGTCTCATCCACCGTCTCCGCCACCGTGATGGTCTCTCCGCCCTCACGGTCCGTTCGGAGGTTCTTTCCCTTGCGCTGCACGTTGTGGAGGATCACCTGGTTCGCTGCGTCGAGGATGTTCCTGGAAGACCGGTAGTTCTGTTCCAGGCGGACGACTTGGGCCCCCGGGAACGATGCCTCGAAGTCCAGGATGTTTCGGATGTCAGCACCTCTCCAGGCATAGATACTCTGGTCGTCGTCGCCGACGACCATGAGGTTCTCAGATTCCCTCGCCAGGAGCTCCAGGAAACGGAACTGTGCGCGGTTCGTGTCCTGATACTCGTCGACCAGGAGGAAGGAGAACCGGCTCCGATATTCCCCCAGGACCTCTGGATGCCCTTCCAGGAGTTCCACAGGTTTCATGAGGAGGTCGTCGAAATCGAAGGCGTCGTGGTTCCGGAGAGCCTCCTGATACACGGGAAACACCTTCGCCACGTTCCGAGCCATCAGGTCGAAGCTGTCCCCATTCTCCTCGACGAAGGTTTCGGCTGAGATGAGTTGGTTCTTCGCTCCGCTCACATGGGCTCGAAAGGCCTTGGGACTCCACCGCTTGGGATCGATCCCGACCTCCTCCTGGGCCCGTTTGATCTGACGGAGGCTCTGGTCCTGGTCGTAGATGGTGAACGTGGATGACCAACCCAACCGGGGGGCATGGCGCCTGAGGATCCTCGCTCCGAGGGAGTGGAAGGTACCGAGCCACATGCCCCTGGGCTCCTCTCCGAGCAGGTTCCGCACCCGGTCCCGCATTTCGCCAGCGGCTTTGTTGGTGAAGGTCACTGCCAGAATTCGATGGGGGGACACACCGTGGTGCCGGACCAGGTGACAGATTCTCGCGGTCAGCACCCTGGTCTTCCCGGATCCGGCTCCTGCGAGGACCAGGAGAGGCCCTTGGAAGTGGGCTACCGCTTCCTGCTGCTGCGGATTCAGGCCTTGAAGGTGCGTAACGTCAGAGGAGATGCCGGAACCGACTTCAACCACTCTATCCCCTCTTGCCCCTGGCGGAGGGGATGAGGAAGTGGAACGCGGCGCCGGATTCCTGATCCTCGCCGATCTCCAGACGACCCCGGTGGACGCCCTCGATGATCCTCTTCGAGAGGGCGAGTCCGACACCCCAGCCCCTTGTTTTGGTCGTGACCCCGGCCTCGAAAATCTCCCGCCTGATCTCAGGAGGCACCCCAGGGCCCGTGTCGCTGACGACAGCGTGAACCCTCCCCTGCGCCTCCTCGGCCCGAATCCGAATCTTCCCCCCCTTCCCTCCCAGAGCGTCCAGGGAATTCTTCACGACGTTCTCCAGGGCCCAGGTGAGCAAGACCTCACTTCCGAGCACCGGCGGAATGTCCGGGGCGATTTCTACCTCGAGGGATACCCCCGAGGTCAACCTTGGCAGACGTACCTCCAAATACTCCCGGAGACTCTCCACCACCCTCCCCAGATCCACTTCCACCAATTCCGGCTCTCGCCCGATGAGCTCGAATCGGAGGGAGATCCGCTCCAATCTGGTGATGTCCCTTGCGATCTCCGTTCCGATCTCCTCGTCCGCCAACCCTTCGGGCCTGTCCTCCGGAGGGAGTTTCAGCAATTCCAGCCACCCCTGGAGGGAGGACACCGGCGTGCCCAGCTGATGGGCCAACTCCCGTGCCATCGCCGTCCAGGCACGCTCTCCTTCGGCGCGCTTGTGCACTCCGATGATCATCGCTCCGATGGCGACGGTGAGGAGGAGTCCACCGGCTTGGAGGAGTGGAATCCATTGGAGCCTTCTGACTTCCGGAGGATCGCCGAAATGGAGTAGCGTGACGGTAGGATCACCCAGCGGTGGGTTCCGGCGATCCAGATCCCTGACGAAACCTCGTACCCTGGCCTGCCCGGAAGGAATGCTCAGATCGGCCTCGAAGGGGAGATTGGCGGCGGCATATACCGTGTCCCCCGGTCCGGTCACCACGAGAGGAACCCTCGATTCGAGGATCACTCCCTGGAGCCTGAACAGTGCCTGGTCGGCAGCATCCGGCCGTGGATCCCCCACCCCCTCCAGAACATGCGCGTAGATCTGTGAGAGGGTCTCCGAATTACCACGGAAGGACTGAACGATCCCATCCGTGTAAAGGAGATACCAAACCAGCTGGGCGATGAAGAGAACCGCCAGGGCGATGGACCAGGTTCGACGCCTCAAGGCTCGATTCGGGAGAATCCCACGTGAGAGTGAAGGGGCTCCGGGAGGGTGACGGAACCGTCCTCTTCCTGGTAACGCTCAAGCAAGGCGACCAAGAGTCGCGGTAGTGCAAGGGCGGAGCCGTTCAGAGTGTGTACGAACTCTGGTTTTTCACCCGGTGCCGGACGGAACCGAAGGTTTGCTCTCCGAGCCTGATAGTCCGTGAAGACCGAGCAGGAAGAGACCTCGAGCCATTTCTCCACACCGGGGGCCCAAACCTCCAGATCGTAGGTCATGGCGCTAGCCCCCCCCAGGTCTCCGGCCGCAAGAAGGAGGACCCGATACGTCAGGCCCAGGGCCTGAAGGACGGCCTCCGCCTCCTTGGTCAGGGTTTCCAGGGCATCCCGACTCCGGTCGGGGGTCTCATACCGCACCAACTCCACTTTGTCGAACTGGTGAACCCGGAGGAGCCCCCTGGTATCCTTCCCGGCCGCGCCGGCTTCTCTCCGGAAGCATGGAGAATAGGCCGTGAGCCGGACCGGCAGCTCCTCGGCGTCCAGGATCTCGTCGCGGTAGAGGTTCGTTACCGGAACTTCCGCCGTGGGAATCAGCCAGAGCTCGTCTCGCTGGGTGACGTAAGATTCCTCGGCAAACTTCGGTAGCTGGCCGGTACCGGTCATGGTCTCCGGTGTGACCAGGTAGGGTACTCTGAGCTCATCGTACCCGTGGTTCCGGGTATGGAGGTCCAGCATGTAGTCGATGAGTCCCCGCTGGAGGCGGGCCCCCTTTCCCCGGAGAAGGGGGAAGCCGGATCCAGAGATCTTGGCGCCCCGGGGCAGATCGAGAATCCCGAGAATCTCCCCCAGCTCCCAGTGAGCCTTCGGCTCGAAGGAGAACGTGGCCTTCTCTCCCCACTCTCGGACGAGGATGTTCTCTTCCTCCCCCCCTGCCGGAACCTCGGGATGGGGCGTGTTCGGGATTTCCAGGAGAACAGCCCGGATCCTCTCCTCGGACCGCGACACGATCTCATCGAGGCTCGATATTCGGCGCCCGACCTCCCGCATCTCGAGGATCAGATCCTTGGCATCCTTCCCTTCCCGCTTCAACGCCCCGATTCGCTTCGAGGCCTCGTTCCTCTCCGCCTTCAGCTCCTCCACCTCGGCGATGCCCCGACGGCGCTCCTCATCCGCGGCCAGCACTTCGTCGACAGCTGTGGAGAGTGATTCCTCCCCGCGCTTCGCCAAGGCGTTCTTCACCCCGTCTGGATCGTTGCGAAGTACTCTCAGGTCCAGCATGGGCTCATTTCTGAGTGGGGATGAGTTTCCGGTCGTTGCAGACCGGGCTCACATCATACACGAAGGTGAGCGTACCGTTGTCCGGATCCGCCTCGAGGGGAAGGAGCTTGCCATAGTAGACACAGCGGGTACCCCAGCTCCCGATCTGTTGCCGCGTCCGAATGACGTACAGCTCCCCCGGCACCACACGCACCACCCTGTCCCCGATATAGAGGGCGGTGTCTCTCGGCGCCCGCCGGATCTCGTCGAAGGACATTCCACCCATGGGCGCGAGACTACCGACTGCCGATGGCGCCTCGATTCTAACAGCCCGCCGACCCACGAAGTCGAAACCCGAGTTCAGGTTGAGCTCCGGCCGGGCCAAGGAGTAGAGAAGCACAGTGTCTGGATTGGCAGACCACCGAATCTTGAACGGATCGTCATCGCACGCCCAGATACCCGGGAAGAGAAGCACCAGAGCCAGGACACGACCCATCCTTCCCCCGCGGAGGAGGGGCAAAACACCTGCGGTCCTGCCAAGTCTCAGGAACATTTCCATCGTCGTCTTCTTGCCTTCGAGGATCCAGATCAGATCGAAAAGACTACCGGTTCCCGCGGGGCAGTGTCAACCCTGAGAACCCTTGGAGTTCCTTGACTTTACACCACCCGCCCGGTAGGTTCCGCCCCCACGGATTCCCAAGGAAATCAGGAGGAACGCCTATGCCGGATCCGGATTGGTCATCCGCGTCCAGGGGGAGAATCCTGGTGGCTGACGATGAGCCCCATATCCGGCGAATGCTGGTGACCTTTCTGGAATCCGCGGGGTTCTCCGTCGACCAGGCCGACGACGGACTCAAGGCTTTGGAGGAACTCACCGGGCCTACTCCGTACCGGATGGCACTCCTGGACATAATGATGCCCGGCGCCAACGGCCTGGAGGTGTTGGAGCGCGTCCTCCCCCTCCCACACCGAAAGGGCCTTTTGGTGGTTGTCCTCACCGCCAAGGGTCAGGACGCGGACCGGGAATCGGCCTTTCGGTTGGGCGCCAGTGATTTCGTGACCAAGCCATTCAGCCCCAAGAAGCTCCTTGCCCGAATCAACCAACTCCTCGATGCCCCCTGAGCCCCACCTCTGGGTCACGATCCTGGCCGGCGGCTCTGGGACCCGGTTCTGGCCTCTTTCGACGCCAAGCCGACCGAAGCAGCTTCTTCCCCTCGCTGGAAACCAGCCCCTGATCCGCGACACGCTGGACCGTGCACTTGGCATTGTTCCCCTCCCTCGAGTCCGAATCCTGACCGGCGAACACCTCGTCGTTCCATTTCATGATGCCCTCGAGGGCCTGGATCCCTCCCATTTCATGGTGGAGCCAGAAGCGAAGGGAACGGGGCCGGTACTCACATGGGCTGCCTGGACCCTCCTCCGAGAGGACCCTGAGGCTGTCCTGATATCTCTTCACGCCGACCACGCCATTGAGTCCCGGGATGCATTCCAGTCCGTGGTGCAGGGGGCTGGGGCGTTCGCGGGGACGCACGACTACCTCTTCACGATCGCTGTTACACCCACTCGGCCTGAAACGGGCTACGGGTACCTTCGGCCCGGTGAGGCACTCCCCGACCGTGAGGGGTTGAAGGCATTCCGGGTCCGTTCGTTCGTCGAGAAACCGGATCGTGAGACGGCCCTGTCGTATCTGGACGCCGGGTATATGTGGAACAGTGGGATCTTTGTCTGGAAGGCGTCCCTCTTCCTTGAAGAAGTGCGGGCGGTGGCACCGGAGCTCGGTACGCTCCTCCCTCTCTTGGAGAGAGGAGACGCCGAGGCATTCTTCAGGGAGGCGCCGAACATTTCCGTGGATGAGGCGGTCCTGGAGAGGAGCGGCAGAGTGGCCTCGATCCAAGCCACCTTCGGATGGGATGACGTTGGATCCTGGGAAGCCCTTTGTCGCACCTGCCCGAGTGACGGAGACGGGAACGTGACCCAGGGTGCGGTACACTTTCTCGATGCCCGGGAGAACATAGCCATGGCCGAGGATGGAGAGGTAGTCCTGTTCGGCGTGGAGGGTCTGGTCGTAGTCAAGAGTGGGGATATCGTCCTCGTGGCCCATCGGGAACGGGCGGCGGAGCTCAAGACCCTCCTCCAGTCCCTCCCTTCACACCTGAGAGATCCTCGAGAGCCATGACCTCCTCTCTCATTCTCTTCGACGACCAAACGGCGAATGGGTTCTCACCTTTCTCCGTCTCACGACCCGTGGGCGAGCTTCTTTTCGGCGCCTTTCTTCTCAGGGAACGGGCGGAGGGTTTCTGGGGGCTCCGCTGCTCTGGTCACATATCGCGTGAAGACCTGGTCGGCTTTTCAGAAAGCGGCGCGCCACCGGTTCTGAGGCCGGCGGAGTTCGAATCCAAGGGTTCCACGATCCTCCAGTCCAGCCGGGTGGCCCTTCGGGGCCCGGCGCCAGACGGCCTCGACCGGGCTGCTACCCTGTTTCTCGGCGACGCGGTGGTCGGTTGGTTTCTGCCCCCGGGGACTCCCCTCCCGGAATCGGATTTCCTGGAATACCCACGTTCCCTCCCGGGGTCGGAACAGGTGGAAGTGGCCGGTCGCATTCTGGATGCCCCGTGGGATCTCATGCACTGGAACTCGGACCAACTCCGTGCGGACATTCCCCGCTCCTTCCCAGGGTATGCGGCCGAGGAGCTCCCAGGCTGTCATATCCTGGGGGAGGGGCTTCTTTCCCTGGGATCGGATGTCTCCGTGGATCCGGGATCGATTTTCGATACTCGTAGCGGGCCGATCCGTTTGAGCGATGGAGTCACGGTCGAAGCCCAGACTCGCCTCGTGGGGCCGGCGTATGTCGGGGAGGGCTCCACCATCCTGGGAGGTGTCCTCTCCGGGGTTTCCATCGGTCCGGTCTGCAAGGTCAGAGGGGAAGTGGAAGGGAGCGTGGTTCTGGGATTCACGAACAAGGCCCATGACGGATTCCTGGGACACGCATACCTGGGCCGGTGGGTCAATCTCGGGGCATTTACCACGAACTCGGACCTGAAGAACAGTTATGGGACCGTCAGGATCGGCGGCCCCACCGGGCCCGTGGACACGGGGCTCACGAAGGTGGGGTGCTTCCTCGGCGACCACGTCAAGACTGGAATTGGCACTCTTCTGAACACCGGGACCGTCGTCGGGAT
This sequence comes from Gemmatimonadota bacterium, assembly GCA_039592115.1. Taxonomy (GTDB): domain Bacteria; phylum Gemmatimonadota; class Gemmatimonadetes; order Longimicrobiales; family Gaopeijiaceae; genus JBDHCH01. The sequence continues at coordinate 62,295 of JBDHCH010000003.1, forward strand.
GGGGTCGAACCTGTTCGGTGGCGTCATGCCGCCCACAAACGTCCCTGCTTTCTCCTGGGGAAGCGGCGATCAGCTCGGGGAATACCGCCTGGACAAGTTCTTGGACGTGGCGGCGAAAGCCGTGGCCAGGCGTGACGTGATACTCTCAGATGGGATGGTGGGGGTACTGCGCCGCGCGTGGGAGATCACGCGAGAGGAGCGACGCTCCCCCGAATGAGGGTTACCGTCCTGGGGAGCGGAAGTAAGGGAAACGCTATCCTCGTGGAATCCGGTGAAACCCGGATTCTTGTCGACGCCGGGTTCAGTGCCAGAGATCTCGAACGCCGGTTGGGGACCATAGGTGTTCGGTCCCAAGACATCGTGGCATTGGTGATCACGCACGATCACGGAGATCATACCCGTGGGATGGGCGTATTCGCTCGGCGCTTCGGAACCCCCCTGTACCTGACGGAACCCACCCGGACAGCCTGCCGGAGCCTTCTCAAGGGTGAGGAGGAGGTCAGGACCTACAGAGCCGGGTTTCCGTTCCCGGTCGGAGCCCTGATCGTGGAGCCGTTCCTCACGGTCCACGATGCCACCGATCCTGTCGCTGTCGCCGTCCGAGAGATTGAGACCGGGCTCAAGGTCGGCGTGGCGACGGACCTGGGCCGTCCCACCGCTCAGGTCCGGCATGCGCTTTCGGGAAGCGATCTTCTGGTCCTTGAAGCAAACCATGACGAGGCCCTCCTACACGAGGGGCCTTATCCGTGGTCGGTGAAGTCCCGCATCGCCTCCAGTCACGGACACCTGTCCAACCAGGCTGCCGCGAATCTTGCGTTGGAGTTGATGCACCCGCGGTTGGCGGGGGTGGTTTTGGCCCACCTGTCCGGGGAATGCAACAACCCGGGCCTGGCCGAGGCTGTGGTTGGAAGGGCTCTAAGGCAGGCCGGATACCGGGGCCTGCTTCGAGTCGCCGACCAGGACACCCCGACGGGCCCCATGGACCTCGAGGAGCTCGGGCGGAGACTCGATCCGGACCAACTCTCTCTGATCTGACCGGATGGCTCGGCGAAACGGGTGGCCCGCCAGGTGACCCGCAGGATGCTACAACCCGAAGAGCCTCATGAAGTCGTTCGAGAGGGCCCAGGCCATGATCCCCAGCAGAACCACGAAGCCGACCTGGCTCCAGCGGAGCCTTTGCTCCACCGATAAGGCCCTCCCCCCCCTCAGGGCCTCGATGGCCAAGAAGAGGAGATGACCCCCATCCAGCACAGGGATCGGGAGAAGGTTCAGGACTGCCAGGTTCACGCTGAAGAGGGCCATGAAGCGGAGGAAGTACGCCAAGCCCAACGAAGCAGCCTGTCCCGAGGCCGCACCAATGGTCACGATGCTCCCGACCGACTTCGGAGAGACGTTCCCCGTCACCAGGTCCCTCAGGAACCCCAGGATCATTTGGGTGACTGCTACCGTCTCCCGATATCCCACCCTGAGGGCCTGGGCCACCGTCACGCGGGTGTAGACCATCTCTGACATCGGGATATAGATCCCGATCCGCCCCCGGGTCACCACCTCCCCCGTTTCCGCGTCCTGAACATCCTCGGACTCTAGCGTCACAGCCCGCGTCAGGGATCGCCCACCTCTCGTGAGGCCCAGTTCGGCCCTCTCTCCAGGCCGAGACTCGATGGCGCGAAGGAAGTCGTACCAGGTCTCTATTGGATCATCGTCCACCGACAGAATCCGGTCCCCCTCTTCCACCCCACCCTTCTCGGCAGGGGATCCAGGGGCGATCATCCCCGCAGTCGCATCGACCCAGGGCTGGATAGATACGGCCAGTCGGATTCTATCCTCTTCACTTTCCGGGACCAACACCTCCACCTGCCCAGAAGGCTCCGCATAGCGGACCGTGAGGGGGCCGGGGGAGGCTTCGACCAATGCAGAGGACACCTCTCCCCAGTGCTCGACCTCCTGTCCCCCGATCTCGAGGATCTCAGCCCCCACCGGGATCTCGGCCATGGCCTCGGTTCCCGTGGGGAGATACTCAGGAAACAGATCCCCGACGCGGGTCGTGGCGTAGTCGCTCATTCCCCACGCACCCGCCACCACCGTGTAGAGGAAGAAGGCGAAGAGCATGTTCATGATCACCCCGGCCGAGATGACCAGAGTCCGGGCACCGAGTGATTTTCCATCGAAATCACGGGGCCCGGGCACGCGGGGTTTGGCGGCCTTCCCGCCTTCCACCATCTCCATGACCTCGTCTTCCATGCCACCCATCTTCACGTACCCACCCAGGGGGATCGCGCTGAAGACGTATTCCGTCTCCCCCCATTTGAACCCGAAGAGCTTCGGCCCCAACCCGATGGAGAAACGCTGAACCTCCACCCCCACGAGCTTGGCGGCCCCGAAATGACCAAGCTCGTGAACGAAGATGAGAACGCCCAGAACAATGATGGTGGCAAGAACCGTCATGATATCGTACTTGATTCCCTTAGTTTCAAAGCGACCACGGCGGCTTCAGCAACCTCCCGAGCCTCCGCGTCTACCTTCAAGACTTGATCCAACGTCCCCGCTCCCTCGGCCCCTAGCACATCGAGCGCCTGGGAGACCACGTCCGCCATGGCCGGGAACCGAATGTGCTGTTTGAGGAAGGCCTCTACGGCCACTTCATTGGCCGCGTTGTACACTGCCGGAGATGCCCCTCCCTCCCTTCCAGCCCGCTGCCCTAACGCGAAAAGGGAAAAGGTCTCCGTATCTACTTCCTCGAAGATAAGGGGAGACGCTCTCACAGGGTCGAAGGTTTGGAGGTTCCCGTCCTCGAGTCGCTCCGGATAAGCCATGGCATAAAGGATCGGGAGCTCCATTGTTGGAAACCCCATCTGGGCCAAAACGGATCCATCCACGAACTCCACGAAGGAGTGGACGATGGACTGGGGATGAACCACGACGCCCAGGTCGTCGTACCCCATCCCATACAAGAAATGGGCCTCGATAACTTCGAGGGCTTTGTTGGCAAGCGTGGCCGAATCGATGCTGATCTTCGCCCCCATGCTCCAGGTGGGATGGTTCAAAGCGTGGGACGGCTCCACTTCCCAGAGTTCCTCGAGGCTCCGACCACGAAACGGCCCACCCGAAGCGGTAAGAACCATCCGGGCTACCGAAGCCATCTCGTACCCTTCAAGACACTGGAGTATGGCGCTGTGCTCGCTGTCCACCGGGATTAGATCCCCCCCACCGCGTTCCGCCGCGGCGACAACCAGGTCCCCACCCGCCACAAGGCTCTCCTTGTTAGCCAGAGCCAAGCGTTTTCCTGCTTCCAAGCTGGACAGCGTGGGCTCCAGACCCGCCGCCCCGACCAGGGCGTTGACCACGACGTCCACCCGAGGATCCTGGGTAAGCTCCAGGAGTGCCGCCCGACCGTCCCGCCACTCGGCGGCTGGCAGGTCTAGTCTGCCACCCAGGATCCCCTCCTGGACCAGAACCGCCACCTCCGGAGTGTGCTCCGCTACCTGCCTCGCCAGAAGGTCGACCGACCGGTTGGCAGCCAACGCCACCACTTCGAACCGAGCCGGGTGACGACGAATCACCTCAAGGGCGCTTCTTCCGATGGATCCAGTCGAGCCGAGGATCGCGACCCGAATCACTGAAAGACCCCCGCCAACCTCACCAGGGCATACGCCAGGGGGAGGGTGTAGATTGTCGCGTCAAATCGATCCAACATCCCTCCGTGGCCGGGAAAGAAGGAACCCGAATCTTTGACACCCACCTCCCGCTTGAAGACCGACTCGACCAGATCTCCGACGGGCGCAGCCACTCCCAAGACCAAACCGATGCCCCCGCCGAGAAGAGCAGACAGGCGCGGGTCGGGATGGAGGCCGAGGGCCAGCCACCCAACCGCCGCCCCAACCAGGACAGAGCTTCCAAGACCGGCGATTCCACCAACTACCGTCTTCCCGGGGCTTACGGTTGGGATCAGCTTCCGGTTTCCCATGAGGGTACCGAAGAAGTAGGCGGCTGAATCGCCGATCCAAGTGATCGCCAGAGGGAATGCAAGTAGAACCGGCCCCTGCCACGGTAGGCCGGAGGAGAAGCCGCCTTGAAGATCGGGAAGGTGCCGGAGGAAGATGGCAAACGAGAGGGGGCCCCCGGTGTACAGTGCCCCCGCCAGGGTGAGTGTCGTGGCCGTGAGGGGACGACCCTCAGGCCACCGGAGCCAGACGGCCGCCGCTGCTGAAGTCAGGAAGACTCCCAACAGGATCCCGAAGGCCCAGGGCGCCCCGCCCTCGAACCCTCTGGTCGCACCGGCGACGATAATCAGGGCCGCCGCTCCCAGGGCTCCGATCCAGGGGAAGCCTCTGATCCCTTGAGCCTCTCCGAGTGCAAAGAACTCTCGTATGGCAACGGCGGCGATGAAGGCTAAACCCGCGGTCAGGGCCCACCCACCGAAGAAGATGAGGACCAGGGTCAGAGGCACACCCAGGGCCGCCACCGCCAGCCTCTTGGCCAATTCTCGAAGGGACATTGAGAGGGTTTCGTTTCCCTTCAGGATGAGGTGACCCGCCCAAAGCGGCGTTCGCGACCCTGAAAGTCCAGGAGGGCCGAAAAGAGGTGTTGGCGAGTGAAGTCTGGCCAAAGGACGGGGGTAATGTGGATCTCAGTGTAGGCAAGCTGCCAAAGCATGAAATTGCTGATCCGCATCTCTCCGGAGGTTCGGATGAGGAGATCGGGGTCAGGGACACCCCGGGTGAAGAGCATGCTTTGGAACCGGGCCTCGTCGATCTCGTCCGGATCGAGCCGCCCGTCCGACACCTCCCTTGCCAGCGCCCTCGAGGCCCCGAGGATCTCTTCCCGGCCGGAATAGGAGATCATCAGGTTCAAGCGGAGATTCTGTCCACCTACCGTGTCCTCCATGATCCCGTCGACAGCCCGTCGGGTGAGCATCCCAAGCCGGTCCAGCTCCCCCAGGACCTTCACCTCGACCCCTTGCGACACCAGATCGGCCTTTTCTTTCCGAGCGTACAGCTCCAAAAGGGACATGAGGGCCGAGATCTCCCTCGGCGGCCGTTTCCAGTTCTCCGTGGAGAAGGCAAACAAGGTGAGAATCCCAACCCCAGCCTGGATCGATCCCTCCAAAGCCTCTCGCACGGACTTCATCCCTTCCCGGTGGCCGGCGTGCCGGGGCAGTCCGCGCTGCTGCGCCCAACGACCGTTCCCATCCATGATGATGGCGACGTGACCCGGCACGTCGCCATTCTTCAGGAGTCGGGAAAGGGAGTCTTTGACCATGAGAGAGGATGGGTCAGGCCTCAGATGGACATGACCTCGTCTTCCTTACTCTTCAGGAGCTCATCAATGGATTGGGTGAAGTCGTGGGTCAGCTTCTCTACTTCGTCCAGTTGCCGACGTCCATCATCTTCCCCCAACTCGTGGTCCTTGATGAGGGCGTGAATGGAATCCCGGGCTTTGTGGCGGGCATGCCGAATCGAGACCCTCCCCTCTTCCGCCATCTTGTGGAGGAGTTTCACGTACTCCTTCCGCCGCTCCTCGTTGAGTGGGGGGATCGGGACACGGATGAGGTTCCCGTCGTTCGACGGATTCAGCCCCAGGTCCGCGGTGAGAATCCCCTTTTCGATAGCCCCTATCAGAGTCTGATCGAAGGGCTGTACCACAATCAGGGTCGGATCAGGTGTGTTGATGGAAGCCACCTGATTCAAGGGCATTTGAGTCCCGTAGGCTTCCACCCGTACCGTATCAAGGAGGGTTGGCGTGGCTTTCCCAGTCCGAACGGTGGAAAACTCCCTCCGCATCGCTTCCAACGCAGCCTGCATGGCCTGTTCCGCCTCTTTTACGCTCGGCATAGGTCACCTCAACGTTGACGTGGACTCTTGGGTCGACGGGGCTCAGGAGACCAGGGTTCCGACCCTCTCCCCCCGGATGGCGGCCGCCACCGACCCCTGCTCCTCCAAATCCAACACGATAATGGGAAGCCCGTTGTCCTTGCACAAAGACACCGCCGGCGAATCCATGACCGCGAGCTCCTTCGCCACGACCTCCTGAAAGGATATCTCCGGGATGAATTCGGCGCCGGGATCTTTCACAGGGTCGGCGGTAAACACCCCCGATACCTTTGTGGCCTTGATTACCACATCGGCCTCCATCTCGATGGCTCTCAGTGCAGCCGCTGTGTCCGTAGAAAAATAGGGGTTCCCGGTACCGCCGGCGAAGATGACGACTCGGCCCTTTTCGAGGTGCCGAAGGGCCCGCCGGCGAATATACGGCTCCGCCAGCTCATCCATTCGAATCGCCGTCATTACTCGGGTATCCACATCCTTCTTCTCGAGCAAATCCTGGATGGCCAGGGCGTTGATGATCGTCGCCAGCATCCCCATGTAGTCCGCGGACACCCGGTCCATCCCTTTGGCGCTCGCCGTAGCCCCGCGGACGATGTTCCCGCCGCCGATGACCATGCCCAGCGCGACTCCCATCTGGGACACTGTCTTGACCGCCTCCGTAAGGCGCTCCACAACAGGGGGGTCAATACCGAAACCCTGGCTTCCGGCAAGCGCCTCGCCGGAAAGCTTCAGAAGGACCCTCGGGTATTTCAGCTCCTGGCCACCGCTCATATCCCTCCTCGGGTTCCCGTCCGTCCGTGGTCGCCGGAGCGTGTCGACGCCCGATTCGCCACGATCTGAATGCAAGGTAGCAGAAAAAAGGCCCGCCGCGCGAGATGCGGGCGGGCCTCCGGAGGGGAGATCTAACTGCCTCCACCCACCTGGAATCGGGCGAACCGCGCCACAGTGATCTTCTCACCGGTCTTCGCTGAAGCCTCGGTGATGAGCTGCTCTACGGTCCTGTCGGTGTCTTTCACAAAGGGTTGTTTCAGAAGAGAGCTCTCCTCGAAGTACTTCCTGAGCTTTCCTTCCACGATCTTCTCGGCGATGTGTTCCGGTTTCCCCTCGTTCTTCACCTGCTCCAGGAATACCTGCTTTTCACGGGCCACGACGTCCTCTGGGATGTCTTCCGGGCTGACGGCCACGGGGTTCGAGGCGGCAACGTGCATGGCTACGTCTTTGGCCAGATCGAGGAATGCGTCGGTCTTCGCTACGAAGTCTGTCTCGCAGTTCAGCTCGACCATTACTCCGACTTTCCCGCCGAAGTGGATGTAACTACCAATGGTTCCCTCGTTTGCGGCCTTTTCGGCCCGCTTTGCTGCCTTCGCGGCTCCTTTGGCCCGGAGGAAATCGATGGCGGCCTCAATGTCGCCATTGGTCTCCTGGAGGGCCTTCTTGCAGTCCATCATCCCGGCACCGGTGCGGTCCCGGAGAGCTTTCACCTCTTTGGCGGAGATGGTCATGATCGGTTCTCTTCTCGATATCGCTGAATGGCTATGAAAAAGAGGCGGGAGCAAAGATGGGAAGCAGGCCGAGAACTTCCGACCCCCCGAACCCTTCCTGCTGCCGCCTCCGGCCCCGGGAGACGCGTCCCCCGGAAACCCTTCCCCCGTGAAGGAGGTGGAGGGAGACTACGTCTCGTCCCCCTCCGCTGCCGCTGCATCCGAACCTTCCGGCTCGGGTGCGTTGGTCTCTTCCTCGGCCTTCTTGGGCTCAGCCTTCGACTTGGCCTTCTTGGGCTCAGCCTTCGACTTGGCCTTCTTGGGCTCAGCCTTGGCCTTGGCCTTCTTCGGTTCGGGCTTGGCCTCGACCTCCTCAGGCTCCGCTTTTGCCTCGACCTTCTTGGGCTCAGCCTTGGCCTCGACCTCCTCAGGCTCCGCTTTTGCCTCGACCTCCTCGGGCGCGGCCTTGGCCTTGGCCTTCTTCGGCTCGGGCTTGGCCTCCGCTTCCTTCGACTCCGCCTCCCCTTCGGGATCTGGGGCCGGAGCCGCGGCGGCCTCTTCAGCGGCCGCTGCTTCCCCCCCCTCTTCGCCGTCGGCCTTGACGTGCTGTGCGATCACCTCGGGCCGGGGACGCCGCTTCCGGCGCGGGCGACGCTTGGCCGGCCGTTCCTCCACCTCGGTGGTCTCGCCGGTTTCAGTGGAGTACGTTGTGGCCTCCATCTCCTCGACCCGGCGGCGCTCCTCCTCAGGCACCTCACGCTTGGCCGCATCGACTGCGTCGGCAACCGCCTTGGTAATCAGGCCAACGGCGCGAATCGCATCGTCGTTTCCAGGAATTGGAAAGTCGATCAGATCGGGATCGGCGTTCGTGTCCGCAATCGCGATGACCGGAATCCCGAGGCGATGGGCTTCCTTCACCGCAATCGTCTCACGCCGGGCATCCACCACGAAGACTGCGCCGGGAAGACGGGACATGTCCTTCACACCAGCGAAGTACTTGTCCAGCTTCTCACGCTCCCGGTCGAGGAGCAACCGTTCCTTCTTGGTATAGAACTCGAAGGCCTTCTCTTCCTGACCCCGCTCCAACTCCTTCAGCCGTCGGATCTGCTTTCGGATCGTCTGGAAGTTCGTAAGCATCCCGCCCAGCCACCGCTCCGTAACAAAAAGAGAACCGGACCGTTCGGCCTCCTGTTCCACGATTCCCCTGAGCTGGCGCTTCGTGCACACGAAAAGCACCCGATCCCCCCGCAACACAACCTCCCGAACGGCCTGCTGGGCCCGATTGAGCCGGTCCAGGGTCTTCCGGAGGTCGATGATGTGGATGCCGTTCCGCTCAGCGAAGATGAAAGTCTTCATCTTCGGATTCCAACGGCGGGTCTGGTGTCCGAAGTGGACGCCTGCCTCGAGCAATTCGTTTAGTTCAACCTGCTGCATGTCAGAGCCGGAGTAAGGATTACCGCTTGCTGAACTGGAAGCGCTTCCGGGCCTTGGGGCGTCCGGGCTTCTTCCGCTCAACCTTGCGGGGGTCCCGGGTCAGGAGACCCTTGGACCGGAGATTGGGCCGCTGCTCTTCATCATACGCCACCAGGGCCCGGGATAACCCGAGACGGATGGCATCAGCCTGGCCGGTCAGGCCTCCACCGTTCACTCGAACCTGGACGTCGAACCGACCGTCCATCTCGGTGACCTGGAGAGGCTCTTCCACCCGCATCTGGTGCGTCTTCCGCGGGAAGTACTCGGCCATGGGCCGTCCATTGATGGTCCACTCGCCCTTACCGGCACGAAGAAGGACCCGGGCAACGGAGGTCTTCCGACGCCCGACCGCTTGAATCTTCTGGAGCTCCTCTGCAACCATGGAGTGTTCCGCCTACCCTTGGATCTGAAGGGGCTGAGGGTTCTGACCCTGATGAGGGTGGTCGGCGCCGGCGTATACCCGAAGCTTCTCCCTCATGTGTCGCCCCAGCGTGTTTTTCGGGAGCATGCCCTTCACAGCCAACTCGATTACCCGCTCAGGCTGCCGCTCGAGCATCCGACTGAAGGGGATGTGCTTCTCCCCACCCATGTAGCCGGAATGGCGGAAATACGTCTTTTGGTCCGCCTTGTTCCCGGTGAGCATCACCTTGGAGGCATTGACCACTACCACATGGTCGCCCGTGTCCAGGTGGGGAGTGTAAATGGGCTTGTGCTTGCCCCGGAGGATCCGCGCCACTTCTGTGGCCAGCCGGCCCAGGGCTTTCCCCTGGGCATCAACCAGCCACCACTGGCGTTCGATCTCGTTTTTCTTCGGAGTAAGGGTCGTCATCCTGTTGGCCCCGAAATTACAAGTTCAAAACAGAGCTTTCTAAGCTATTTCTGGGGGAAGAAAGTGTCAACCCGAGAAGGCGGGGTTTTGTCGGAATCGGGAGGAGCGCTGACTAGCGTGGAGCGGACGGGGGCGCTTCCCTCATCATTTGACGAAGGTTTCCAGGAACCTGGCTCGCGAAGCGTGGCGAAGGCGGAGAAGCGCCTTTTCCTTGATTTGCCTCACCCTCTCCCGAGTGATTCCCAGCAGAGCGCCGATCTCTTCCAGGGTCATGGGGTCCTGGTCGTCCAAGCCGAAGTAGAGCCTGAGGATCTTGGCCTCACGCTCCTTCAACGTGGACAGAGCGTCCTCAACGGTTTCCTTCAGGGCCCGTTCGTACGCTTCGTCCTCTGGCCCGGGTGAGTACTGGTCTGGAAGATAATCAAGGAGGCGGTTGTCTTCCCCGGGGGTCACCGGAGCGTCGAGAGAGAGGTGGGACTGAGAGATGGCCAGGGTCCGCTCGACCTCTTCCCTCGATATCTCCAACTCCTCGGCGATCTCCTCCACCGTGGGCTCCCGCCCGAGCTCTTGCAGGAGAGTCGAGCTCCGTCGCCCGATCCTGTGAAGAGCCCCCGCACGGTTCAGGGGGACCCTGACGATGCGGCTCTGCTCCGCAAGCGCCTGGAGGATGGCCTGCCGGATCCACCAGACCGCATAGCTGATGAACTTGATCCCCTTGGTCTCGTCGAACTTATGGCCTGCCCGGATGAGACCGAGGTTCCCCTCGTTGATGAGGTCCGAGAGCGGGACACCCTGGTTCTGATACTTCTTCGCCACCGAAACCACGAACCGGAGGTTCGAGCGGACCAGCTTGTTGAGCGCCTCTTCCTCACCCTTGTGAATGGCCTTGGCCAGCCGGACCTCCTCAGCGCGATCGATGAGGGGGTACTGGCTGATTTCTTTGAGATATTGATCGAGGGACCCCTCCCGGAATTGTCCTCGTTTGGGGGGGAAGCTCATGCGCTCGAACCTCTCGAGTGAAAGATCAGGCGAAGAACCCGGTCACACCTTCTGGCCGAAGTCTCCAACAAAGGTAACCGGAAACGGCCAAAAGGCAGCGCCTCACCGGCATCGGATTTCGACAGGGCCGCCTCGGCCCGGTCGCTGTCAGCGATCACGTCGGACCCCGGTGGCGTCTGATCCGGGGCCACCAGGTCCAAAAAAAGAAATGGGACCAGTCCAGTTGCGCAACTCCGAGCCGGTTCAATGGACCCTGTGCAGAACTCGATTCCACCTGATCCGCCTCAGAATCCCCTGCTCTTCCCCGGTCTTCATGGACAGGTACACTACCCAGGGCTGGCCCATGATGTCCCGCCGCTCCACGAAGCCCCAGTACCGGGAGTCCTCACTGTTGTCCCGGTTGTCCCCCAGGACGAAGTACTGCCCCTGGGGGACCACCAGGGGGCCCCACGTATCGCGACTGGGGGCGTAGGGTCGCCTGGGTCTTGCCGCCACGAGGTGATCCGACTGCCAGGCCATGTCCGGATGGACCGGATCACCCCGGCGGTCGATATGTCTGGCAAACGCTTCGTCCTGAGCCTCACCATTCAAACGGAGCACCTTTTCCTGCATCGCCAGGGTATCGCCCGGCAGGCCGACGACCCGTTTCACATAGTTGCGGTTCGGATCATGGGGAGGCTGGAACACAACCACGTCCCCGCGTTCGGGCTCCCGTAGCGCCGGAAGCCTCCAGTCCGTTCCTGGTACTTCCGCCCCATAGAGCACTTTGTTTACGAGGAGGAAGTCCCCCACCAGAAGAGTCCCTTCCATGGAAGATGTCGGGATGGAGAAGGCCTCCAGCAGAAAGACCCGAATGGCCAGGAAGAGAACCAAGGTCAAGAATGCGAAACGGACCCAGTCGCGAACAATCCGGATTGACGCGGAAAGGATCTTCATGGGTGTCGCCGGCCGTTGCGTCGAAGAGGGTACCGGGAAGCCGAGTGAGCTTCCGGGAGGAAACCGAGAGATGTACACGCCGCTACCAAGACGGGTTCCCTTTCCTCAGAACCACCCCAGAACGAACACGAACGCGACCAGAAGGGCCATGAGGATCGTGTAGAAGAACCATAACCTGACAAGGCTCAGGCCAGGGTGGATCCGGCGTGCCAGGAGAGCCAGGAGGAAGCCGGTGCCGGACGAAGAAACCACCCAAACCACAGCCAACACCCCAAGGGGGAAAAACTCCACGGAACCTCCGGGTTTCGGAATGTCGGGCTTCCGCATAACGTTGGGACGAATCCGGGGCCGTGCCAACCCCTCCTCCCCCAGAGACCGCCACATACCCTGTACCCAAGCGAATGACACGGACTGCTTCGTATCGCGCCCTACGTGCTCTTCTTGCCGCCGTCGTGCTGGTCGGAGTCCTGTTTTCCGTCCTCCGTCGGCTCTCTCCAGACCCCGGGATGAACGTACCTTCTCCGGAAAACTGCCGTGGACTCCCGGAGGAGTGCGAGGTCGTCGCACCCTCTCTTGAGCCTCCGGACACCTCGGTGGCAGTGGAGCCCCAGGGGAGTGGAGCTTCCCCTCAAGTCCTGCACGCGAAGGACGTCTGTACAAGGGTAGGGTATCTCTGTGCGGAAGTGGAACGGGCCGGTTCCCTCCAGATCCTGCGCTGGCCGGAAAGCACCTCCATGATTCGGGTATGGGTCCCGGAGCCCCAGGGGGTATCCCCGGAGTTGGCCAGGACCCTTCAGCGGGCTGCTGCGAGCGGAATCCGGGTTTGGCACGGCCACCCGTTCCCTTTGAGTGTGAGTACCAGGACCATCGCCGAGGATCCGGAGATCACCGTGGAGTGGGCCCGGAGTCTGGGTGAGAACCGCCTAGGGCAGGCGAGGATGGAGTGGGTCCAGCGGGGGGATCAGGTGTCCGTTTCGATTCCGAGGCTTCTGCTGGTGACTCACGATCCCAGAAGCCCAGGGACCGAGGTGAGCCCCGAACAACTCCGCCTCGTGGCCGCCCACGAGATGGGCCACGCCCTGGGTTTGCCTCACAGCGATGATCCCCGGGACGTCATGTATCCCCAAAACACTGCTTGGAGACGGACCCGGCGGGACTTCGAGACGATGGAGGCGGTCTACCGCATGCCCAACGGCGCAGTGATCCAGCGAGATTGACTCCAAACCGAGGTCCCGGCCACGGGCCACACGCCCGAGTCCCGACCCAGGCCCGTCCGATTCAGTCTTCCCGGACCAAACCGTATCGCTCGATCTTCTTGTACAGGTTGGAGCGGGGCATGTCGATCACTCGGGCCGTTTCCGACACGTTCCAATCGTGGTCTCGGAGCTTCTGGAGGAGGAACGCCCGCTCGGCCTGGTCTTTGAAATCGGAGAAGGTCTCCGCCTGGAGTAGCTCCGACCCCAACCCCGCTCCACTGACACCCCCCGAGACAAGGAAATCTACGTCCTCGACCTCGATCAGGCTCCCGGAGGACAGGATCAGGAGACGCTCAACGGTGTTCCTGAGCTCACGGACATTCCCCGGCCACTCCAAGCTCTGAAGCCGCTCAACGGCGCCCCGAGAGATCTCCCGAGGAGAAACCCGGTCCGAACGCTCCAGCAACCCCACAAAGTGGTTCACCAGCATCGGGATATCTTCTCGCCGCTCTCTCAGAGGGGGGACGTCGATGGGGACAACGTTCAACCGGTAGTACAGGTCCTCCCGGAATCTCCCTTCCCGGATCTCCGCCTCCAGATCCTTGTTGGTGGCGGCCACGACTCGGACATCGACCTGGATGGACTTGGAACTCCCCACTCGGGTCACGACACCCTGCTCCAGGGCCCTCAGGACCTTGGCCTGAGCTGCCAAGGACATGTCCCCCACTTCGTCCAAAAAGAGGGTCCCTCCGTCTGCTTGTTCGAACTTGCCGGCCCTGTCAGCCACAGCTCCGGTAAAGGACCCCTTCATGTGGCCGAATAGCTCCGACTCGATCAGCTCCGATGGGATCGCTGCGCAGTTCACCTCCACGAATGGCCCGTTCTGCCGTTCCGACAACCGATGGATCGCCCGGGCCACCAGTTCTTTCCCGGTACCGTTCTCCCCGGTGATGAGGACCCGAGCCTCAGCGGGACCGACCTTCTCCACCCGCTCCAGCACTTGTCGAATCTGAAAAGACCCCCCAACGATCTCGTGATGGCTCTCGATCTCCGTTCGAAGCCGCTCGACGCTGTCTGAGAGGCCTTTGACGGCAAGAGCATTCCGGAGCGTGACAAGGAGCCGGTCGGTGTCCAGAGGTTTCTCGAGGAAGTCGTGCGCCCCTTTTCTGGTGGCTTCCACTGCCGTGTCGATGGTCCCGTGGCCACTGATCATGATCACGAGGGCCCCTTGATCCTCCTCCCGGATTCGCTCCAAAGCCTCCAATCCGTCCATTCCGGGCATCTTCACGTCCAGGAAAGTGACGTCGGGCCGGATCTCCTTCACCATCCCGAGTCCTGACGGACCATCCCGGGCCACCCACACCTGGTGCCCCTCATATTCGAAGACCTGCTGGAGGGCATCGCCGATGGACTCTTCGTCGTCCACGATGAGGAGTCTTGCCATTGGTGAAATCCTCAAGAATCGGAGGAGATGATGAGGCTATCCGTGAGAATGTAGGCCGACGCGAAGCCCGCCGGTAGCGGCACGGCCATGGCCTCTGGTGGGAGTCCCGGTCGATCGACCCGACCGACAGCCCGAAGGATCTCCGGGATCAGACGCTGAGGGATCGGGATTCTTGATGCCTCCAAGCTATGGACCAGGAGGGCCGATTCCTCGGGTCCAAACGGCATGAGGGATGCCTCGAGCTCCACCTCGAGCGTGTCCGGGAGAATCCCCAGGATAGGTCCTAGATCCGGGAGCGCCGGGAAGGCCCCCAATACCACCTCCGCTGAAAGATGCACACGACCGTTCTGGAGGGAGACCTTCGGGTCCTGGATCCCGGAAGGGATCAGACCGGGAACGGAGTAGCGGAGCACGGAGGTCACCTCTCGACCGCCGAGCGCCATCTGGCCTCCACCCCCCCCTCGGAAGTCCTGGACTCTGGCCAATACCGAATCGGCCAACTCCGGTGAGGCGCCCGGCTCCGCCGGGGCCGACGGGGGAGCGATCCCCAATCGGTCCCGGATCTCGGGGAAATACTCGGGTCCCCATGCCCAAGCGGCGTAAACGAGGGCTCCGAGGGCCGCCGTGGCAACAAGGTTCCAAACGAGTCTGCGGAAACACCCCACGGTGGACGCCCTACCTTCCCGTGGGACCCTTGAGGGGGTATGACGAGAGGACGTCATACCTGGGACCTGCCGCGGAGAGGTGGCTCTCCATGAGGTCCACCTTCCACACCTTCACCTCGGCCTCATAGGAGAGGCCGGCCGAGAGGCGGTCCAAACCCCGGAACGCTCCGGCCCCCTGGTCAGATTTTGCCCGGCCCAGCGTGAAGTGGGGATGGAAGGCTCGTGTCTCGCGCTCGAAGCCGTGCTCGGAGAGCGCCCACTCCAGATCCTGCTTGAAACAGCGGAGCGCAGGAGAGGGATTCACTCCGACCCATAGGATCCTGGGTCGTCTGATAGTCGGGAATGCGCCGAAGCCTCCGATGGACATGGGGAAACCGGCGGTTGACTCGCCAACTCCCCCGATCACGCGTTCAATGTCAGGGATGGTCCGGGGATGAACCTCCCCGAGGAACTTCAGCGTGAGATGGAAGAGGTCGGACGCCACCCACCGGACAGGGAAGTCCTCTTCCCGGAGCGGTTTCGCCGCCCGGAAAATCCGATCCCGCTCCTTCTTCGGGATATTGATGGCGATGAACAGTCGCATCGAGACTCTAGGATCGCTCCGTTGTGGTTCGACGCCCCGGAGTGCCTGGGGCGCCGATCAGAATCCGGGCATCACAGGGCCAGAGGTTATGGCATCCACACCTCTTATGGCCTGTTCCACATCCTGGAGAGTAGAACACCACCCGAGGGAAAGGCGCACGACCCCCTCCTCCTGGGTGCCCAGGATCCTGTGGACCTCAGGTGCGCAGTTCAGGCCGTAACGGACCATTACCCCCCAGTGTCGGTCAAGTGCTTCAGCCAGCTCGGCCGGACGCATGCGCCGAGGGACCACGGAGACGATCCCCACCCCGTCGGGAGCGGATGGGGAAAGGACGCGGATCCCCCGTAACGCGGACAACCCCTCCCAAAGTACGTGCTTCAGTGCCAGTTCGTGTCTCCGGAGGTTTTCGACGCCTTCTCCCTCCAGGAATTCGATCCCCGCGAGAAGGCCAGCCATTCCCGGAGCGTTCGCTGAACCGGCTTCGAACCGGTCTGGGAAGCCAGCAGGCATCTCTCGGTTGAGAGAATCACTTCCAGTCCCTCCGGAGATGAGCGGCTTCAACTCGACACCGGCCTTGATCCAGAGCCCCCCGATCCCTTGCGGACCGAGCAGGGCCTTATGGCCGGTGAATGCGATCAGGTCTGCCCCGGCCTCCTCGAGACTGTCCGTGAAATGCCCCGCCCATTGCGCAGCATCCACCAGGACCAAAGCCCCGGCATCTTTCGCAAGAGCTGCCATTTCCGGGAGAGGAAGGCGGGTCCCCAGAACGTTGGACACAGCGTTGACCACAAGGAGGCGCGCTCCCTGAAGCGCCTCCGCCACCTCGCCCAGATCCAGATTGCCCGACGGGTCTCCGCTCACCTGCCTGCAGAGGACCCCACGCTGCCTCCCCAGGGTTTCGAGGGGTCGAAGGACTGCGTTGTGGTCGTAGGCCGTGGTGACAACGACGTCACCTTCACGGAGCAAACCGTTCAGGGCAACGTTGATTCCCTGAGTCGCATTCATGGCAAGAATGATCCTGCTCGGGTCCCCCGTGACCCCGAGGATCCGTCCCAGGGCCAGCCGGCACCGGAGGGCGAACCTCCCCGCTTCCCGGGCCAACCTGTGGCCCCCACGGCCAGGAGTGGCCCCGACGTCCGTGATGAACCGATGAACGGCATCGGCCACCCCAGGGGGCCGGACCGCGGAAGTGGCGGCGAAATCGAGATAGTAGGTGGCGTTCAACTCCTACTCTCCGTCTCCCTCCCGCCCGATCCCGACCACTCCCAAGGGAAGGGGGGCACGAGCCTGGTCCTTCCCTTCCAGGAGATTGTGGTACATCCGGGTAGTCGGGTATGCGAAGTCGATGGACGGCTCACTGGCGAATGCGTCCAGGATGGCCTCCCAAATCTCCTCGGCGGCACCTCGTCTTTGCCGCGCACGGCAGATGAAGCGAGCCGTGAGGAGCACGCCGGAGGCCTGGACGGATGTATAGACCTTCGGCGTGAGCTTCTTGAAATGGATCAGGAACTTCCTGGATGCGGTCCTGACAGCCCTTTCGGCTTCTACCACCAGCCCACCGACCTTCGTCTCCAGGATCGACTCCAGAATCTCCTTCGCCCGATGCCAATCGCTCTCGAAGGTTATCAGCACAGGGATCTCGTGCCATATGAACTCAAATTGGGAGGTGAAGTTCGCCAGCGGTTCGGTAAGAAGGAGGGAGTTGGGGATGTGGATCACCCGGCCGGTGCTCTGGTCCGCCTCCACCCAATTCCCGATCTCGAGAATGGTGAACTGGAAGATCCGGATATCTACCACGTCCCCTGCCTTGACGCCGAGTTGGATCCGATCCCCCAACTGGAATGGTCGCCTCCACATGATAAAAACCCACCCAGCCAGGCTCGCGACCAGGTCCTTGAGGGCGATGGCCAGCCCTGCGGTGAGTAGGCCCAGGAAGGTTCCCAGTGATTGGATGGCCTCCAACCAGATCATGGCCACAAGGAGACCAGCCGTAACGAACGCGACCTGGGAGGACCCCTTCGACCATTGGTACATGAGCCTGGGATCGTCCACCCGGCGGTCCACCACCCTCATCACGATGCGTCGGAGGAGATAGACGGTGAGGAGGGCCAGGAGAGACGTGACGATCTTGCCTTGGGTCTCGAAGCCCATTCCCGTGAGATCCTCGATCCACTCCATCAAGGCCACAGGGTTCCATAGGCCTGGGTCACCCTGGACGGCTGGGGGAGTCGAGTTCAGAGGCTCCGACTCGTTCTGGAGCAGGAAGGCGAGCATTGCAGTGTCGTTCCTTGGTTCCTCTTCGGGGTGGGAATCTACGAGAAATGGTCGTTCCTACACCCTGCCCCGGTCGGGCGGTCCACCCTTGGAGCGCCGCGTTGTGATGACCATTACTCCCGAGAGGATTACGAAAGCCGCCAACAGCGTCCTGGCCGACAGTGGTTCCTGGGCCAACGCCCACCCCAGGAGGAGGGCCACCACCGGGTTCACATAAGCATAGGTGGACGCCACTGCCGGTGTCGTATTCCTCAGCAGCCAGATATACGAGGAGAAACCGACCAGGGAACCGAAAACGATCAGATAGAGAACCGCCAGTAGGGAGGAACTCGAGGCCGCCCCGGGATCGAAGGAGCGAGCCTCTCCCATCAGGAGTCCCCCCAACAGGAGGACCCCTCCCCCGACCAGCATCTGCATTCCGTTCCCAAGCGCCGCGGACCTGGGCCGGGCACCGTAACGAGAGACCAGGGACCCGGCAGCCCACGCTCCGGCTCCGCCGAGAACGAGCAGGCCACCCAGGAGGTGCTGAAAGGTGGCCTGTCCGATCTCCGTCCCGGTGACCAGGATGAGGACCCCTACGAACCCCCAGACGATCCCGACGAACACGCCTGCAGCCGGCGCTCCACCCCGCCCCCACCCCCAGTCCTGCAAAACGATCCAGAGAGGAACCGTCGCCACGAGAAGCGATACCATCCCGGATGGCACGAACTGCTCCGCCCAGACCACAGCCCCGTTCCCACAGGCCAACATGAGCCCCCCGGAAATCGCGGCAGTCCGCCAGAAATCCATGGTCGGCCTGGCGGCTCCCCGGACACGGGCCCACCCGTAGAGGATCCCCCCGGCGATGATGAACCGGACGCCGGCCATGAGGAAGGGCGGCAGTGTCTCGATGGCGATCCGTATGGCCAGGTAGGTGGATCCCCAGATGAAATAGAGTCCTCCGAGAGCCACGGCCACCCTGATCCGCCTGGTCCGGTCGGAGCTCGGGTCCCCGCCTCCGGCCATGGCGCCCCCATTCTCCTTTCCGGGGGGTCTCCGACCCGGTTTCCCAGGACCTTCCCGGGATCGCACCCCCAGGCACAATCTCGTGACTCGAGGGGGCAGGCGCCACGACCCGGGGGTGTTCCCCCCCGCCGTTCCGGAGAGGACCGGGTGAACGGGCCTCTACAGCGGTCGCTTCCGGTCGAGGCTGCGATACTGAACCGCCTCCCCCGCGTGGCGGAGTCCGATCTCCCCATCACCCTCCAGGTCGGCAATCGTACGGGCCACTTTCAGGATCCGATGATAGGCGCGGGCCGAGAGATGCAGCCCCTCCACGGCCTTTTGCAGTAGACCGGCCACCTGTCGGGTGGGACGGCAGAAACGCCTCAGCTCTCCGGGACCCATCTGCCCGTTGGCATGGACCCGGCAGGAAGCCGAGAACCGCTCTTCTTGGATGGCCCGGGCGGCTGAGACTCTCTCCCGAACCCTCGGGCTCTCTGCCGATCCACCATCGGTCTTCAACTCTGCGAAAGGGACCGGGGCGACCGTCACGTGGAGGTCCACACGGTCCAGGAGGGGGCCCGACACCCGAGCCCGATAGCGGAGCACAAACGCTGGATCGCAGGTGCAACGGTCCGTCCCGTCCCCGAAGTAGCCACACGGACAAGGATTCATGGCTGCGACGAGGACGAACCGTGAAGGGAAGCGGAGCGTGGTCCGAGCCCTCGACAGCACTACCTCGCCGTCTTCCAAAGGCTGACGGAGAGCCTCCAGGACGTTCCGCCGAAACTCAGGAAGCTCATCCAGGAAGAGCACTCCGTTGTGGGCGAGGCTCACTTCCCCCGGCCGCGGGACCCGCCCTCCCCCGACCAGGCCGCCGTCGCTCACCGTGTGGTGGGGTGCCCTGAACGGCCGGGATCTCAAAACCGGAACCCCCTCCGGAAGTAGTCCGGCCGCAGAGTGCACTCGGGTGGTCTCGAGGGCTTCCTCCAGATTGAGGGGTGGGAGTATCCCCGGGAGGCGCCTGGCCAACATCGTTTTCCCGGCGCCCGGTGGACCGAGCATGAGAAGGTTGTGCCCACCTGCCGCCGCCACCTCGAGCGCTCGTTTCACGTGGGCCTGTCCCCGAACCTCGGCCAGGTCTCCCCCGCTCGTAACATCTCCTTGAAGGAGGGTGCGACGGTCTGGCGGGACAGCCGGCAGGGGCGCTCGCCCTGCCAAGTGGTCCACTACGTCGACGAGTGTCGCCGCCCCCATGACCTCGATTCCCCTTACGACACCGGCTTCGGGGGCATTCCCCATTGGGAGGATGAGAGAGGTGATGCCCGCCCTCCGACATGCCTCCGCCATTGCCAGGGCGCCCCGGACAGGCCTAAGCGACCCGTCCAGTCCCAGTTCCCCCACGAAGGCCCGCCCTTCCAGCCTCGCCACCGGCACTTCCCGTGCCCCCGAGAGGAGGCCGATTGCCAGGGGAAGGTCGAACGCGCTCCCCTCTTTTCGTATGTCGGCGGGCGCCAGGTTCACCGTGATCTTCCTGGGAGGAATGGCGAACCCCGAATTTTGGATAGCCGCCCAAACCCGTTCCCGGCCTTCTCTCACCGCCCCCTCCGCCAGGCCGACGACGGAGAAGGACGGGATCCCGTTCCCAAGGTTCACCTCCACGCTCACGAGGTAGCTATCCACTCCCTGGAGCGCCGCTGAAACGACCTGGGCCAACATTCGGGAGATTCCTCCACGTTGGATGGTCCGATTGCCCCTGACCTGGGCCTCGATTCCCATGGCGGAGGGTGCTCAAAGCTCCCCCCAGTCCGCTCCGCCCGGGCCCGGTGGAGGTATTGCTTTCCCTTGCCGAGTGTCCGAACGTCCCTCCGTGGAAAACCTCCACCCAAGTCTGGGCCGAGCCCTTGGGCGTCTCCATGGAGGATCGAGAGTCTGAACGGGTGTGGAGCCCGGGGCCGGGACGAGGACCCTCCCGCGAAGAGACTGTGGGATCCTATCCCCGGTGGGGAATCAAGGAATGAGATGACCGAACTTGTCTTGGTGGATTTCGACGACACGCTGGTGGAGACCGCCCCGGCCTTCCACCGCGCCCGTGAGGCGCTCTTCACCCGACTCGCGGAAGAGGGATTTCCCACAGAGGAAAGTCACCGGGTCCACCATGAGGAGGTGGAGCCCGAGTTCCTGACGTTGTTCGGGATGGGCCCCTTCCGGTTGGAGCACTCCTTCAGGGAGACGTATGTGCGGCTCTGCACCGCACATGGGCGATCTCAGAGTGCGGCGGTGGCCGAGACGTGCGGGAACCTCGGAAAGGACTTCATGGGGCATCCCGAGGTCATGGAGGGGGCCATGGGAGCCCTGGAACGCCTGGCCGGGAGATACCCGACGGTGATTTTCTCCCAGGCCTCACACCGGGAGTACCAGCTTGGCCGGATCCGTGACGCCGGCGTCACGGGGATTGTGGACGAGGAACGGATCCGGGTGACGCACCGGAAGACCCGTGAAACCTTCCTGGAGGCCGTTCGGCATTTCACCTCGTCGGAACCCCGCCACACGGTCATGGTGGGGAACAGCCTCCGGAGCGACATCAACCCAGCCCTGGAAGCGGGGGCCCAGGCGATCCTCGTCGAACCCTACGAGATGTGGCACTACGACAACGTGCCTCCCGTCTCGACGGGTTTCCTCCGGTTCGCGACCTTCCCCGAAGCCGTCGCCCACCTTCTCGAGAACGGCGCCTGAGGTCGGTTCGGGCCTTTGGGGAAACCGATGCGGATCTCCGAGAGGGGCCTGCCAGCATCCCAGTTGAATGGAACGGTGCGAGCGTTCGGGTCCCTTCCGTCGGCACCGTGGATGGCGTGGAGCACGAGGGCAGAGTCCTCCACAGTTCGGCAAATCGGGCCTGGTGTCCTGAGTCAGGAGAGGCCCACCGCTCCCGCCCGGCTCACTCGGCCAAACGTGGGTCTGAGGCCAGTAGCCCCACGCCCAGTGGAAGGCGAAACGATGGACCCCAGGGTTTCACTCCCGATGGAGAATCCGACCAAACCGGCGACCGTGGCCGAGGCCGAGCCTGCCGAGGATCCACTGGATCCCTGCTCCAGATCCCAGGGATTCCGGGTCCGCCCCAGGGAACGCCATGCAGGGGTCCGCGATACACGTCCAGGGCGATCTCCTTTTCGGCCCGCCTCGCCTGCGCAACTGCCCGCTCCTCCGTGAGGGTCACCACACACTCGAGAGTGGGCCCGTGCTTCTTCGATCGGTCCAGGTACATCCCGGTGAGCGCCAGAAAAGTCACCTGGCGGGTGCGGATGAGCCAGGAAGTCCCGCCTGTTCTATCCGTAGGCGGGTGTGCAGGTCGCAGAAAACGGCTCTGGCTGGGTCATGTCTTGCCCCGGGATGTGGAGAGTCCGGCGTCGCGGTCCTCGGAAGCGTGGCCGTCGGGGGCCTTGTTCGCCGCACCCTGGGACATTGCGACCCATGCCGAGGGTGTTACTTTCCTTCTGCGCCCAATTTGGGGAAAAAAAGACCCGAAGAGAGTGCGAAAAGTGGGCACGGGAATTGCTATCCGCCGCCCAGAACAAGGCTGACCCCTATTACTCCCCGATCCGGAGTTGACGCATGAAGGTTGCGGTCCTGAGGGAAACCCTTCCGAATGAGACCCGAGTGGGCCTCGTACCGGACGGTGTGAAGTTCCTCAAGAAGAAGGAAATCGAGGTAGTGGTGGAGAAGGACGCTGGCCTGAGGGCCGGCTTCCCGGACTCCGCGTACGAGGCTGAGGGCGCCACCATCGCCCCGGACGCAGCAGCTGCCGTCTCCGATGCCGAGATCGTCCTCAAGATCCAGCCCCCGACCCTGGAGGAGGTCCCGACCCTGAAGAAGGGTCAGGTTCTTATGAGCTCTCTCCAACCCGTGCTGAACCTCGAGTTGGTCAAGGCTCTCCGGGACGCAGGGATCACCACAATGGCCATGGACCTCATGCCCAGGATCACCCGGGCCCAGTCCATGGACATTCTCTCCTCTCAGGCAACGGTGGCCGGCTACAAGGCCGTCCTCCTGGGAGCCAACGCCATTGGGAAGTTCCTGCCCATGCTCACCACGGCTGCCGGAACGGTCCGGCCAGCCAAGACGCTCACATTGGGTGCCGGCGTTGCCGGACTTCAGGTTCTGGCCACTTTCCGGCGTTTGGGCGCTGTCATGGAGGCTTTCGACGTCCGGCCCGCCGTGAAGGAACAGTGCGAGAGCCTGGGTGCCAAGTTCCTCGAGCTGGACGTGGGGGACATGGAGGATGAGGGCGGATATGCCAAGGAGCTGTCGGAGGACCAGCACAAGCTGGAGATGGAGATGATCGCGGAGTCCCTGAAGGACAAGGACATCGTCATCACCACGGCTCAGATCCCCGGCAAGCAGGCCCCCGTCCTCATCACCAAAGACATGGTCGAAGGCATGATGCCGGGTTCCGCCATCGTGGACCTGGCCGCCGAGACCGGCGGAAACTGTGAACTCACCGAGGCAGGGGAGACGGTGGAGCACAATGGGGTCAAGATCCTCGGCCCGGTGAACCTGGCTGCCACCATGCCGTTCCACGCCAGCATGATGTTCTCGAAGAACCTCGTCACCTTCACCATGGAGATGGTGAACAAGGAGGACGGGTCCCTGAATCTGGACTGGGAGAACGAGACCATCGATGGTAGCTGCGTAACATTCGATAACGAGGTCCGGCACGGGCCCACCAAGGAAGCTTTGGGTTAAGAGCTACGCTCCTTTCACTACTGGAGCTCAAACCCTCCACTGCGGGAGAGTTGAATGGACAGTATGCCGATCATGTTGGTGGGCCTTTACGTCTTCATCCTGGCGACGCTCGCCGGGAAAGAAGTCATCACCAAGGTCCCTCCGACGCTCCATACCCCCCTCATGTCCGGTGCCAATGCCATATCCGGCATCGCCATCATCGGGGGCCTGATCATTTCGGCCAAAGCCGGAATGGCGGATGAACCCGTCGTAGCCATCCTGGGGCTTGTCGCCATCATCTTCGCCACCATCAACGTGGTGGGCGGATTCATGGTGACGGACCGGATGCTCGAGATGTTCAAGAAGAAATAAGGTCCGGCGAATGCTCTCCGGATTTCCTGAGACTACGAACACAAGAACGAGGAACCTTCTGTGAATTTCTTTGCGGATTTGGCCTACCTCCTCGCGGCCTTCCTCTTCGTCGCCGGCCTTAAGCAACTCTCCTCTCCCGCTACGGCACGGAGAGGGAACCAAATGGCGGCTATCGCCATGCTTATCGCCATCGCGGTGACCCTGGTCCAGACCGAAATTCTGACCTGGAACTGGATCATCACCGGGATCATCATCGGCTCTCTGATTGGAGCGGTGGCGGCCCGGACGGTGAAGATGACGGCAATGCCTGAAATGGTAGGCATATTCAACGGTTTCGGTGGCGGAGCCTCGGCTCTGGTCGCCGGCGCGGAGTTCATCAACCTCCAGCAGGCAGGCGTTCTCCCCACGGGTGAGGGCTCCACCATCATGCTGGCCATGCTCATCGGAGCTGTGACCTTCTCCGGCAGCGTCGTGGCCTTCGGAAAGCTGGCCGGATGGATCACCGGGAACCCGGTGACCAACACCTTCCTGAAGCTCGTGAACGCGGTGCTGTTCCTTTTCGTACTCGGGGCAGGCGGCTACATGGTCATGACGAACCCTGACATGACCCTCTTCCTGGCCTTCATCGGGGCCTCCCTCCTCCTGGGGATCCTCCTCGTGAACGCCATCGGTGGCGCCGACATGCCGGTGGCCATCTCGCTCCTGAACTCCTACTCGGGCTTGGCCGCCTCCATGGCCGGGTTCATCCTGGGCAACATGATCCTCATCATCTCCGGTGCCCTGGTGGGCGCTTCGGGGCTGATCCTCACCAACATCATGTGCAAGGCCATGAACCGTTCCCTGGCCAATGTGGTCTTCGGTGGGTTCGGATCTGAAGGGGCCACCGCAGCGTCCATCGGCGCCGGCGACAAGACGGCCCGTTCGGTGGACGCGGAAGGGGCGGCCATGATTCTGGGGTATGCCCAGTCCGTGGTGATCGTCCCCGGATATGGCCTCGCAGTAGCCCAGGCCCAACATGACCTGAAAAAGCTCTGCGACCTCCTGGAGGAGCGGGGCGTCGATATCAAGTACGGTGTGCACCCGGTGGCGGGTCGGATGCCCGGTCACATGAATGTCCTTTTGGCCGAAGCCGACGTGCCCTACACCCAACTCTTCGACGATGAAGAGATCAATGACGAGCTGAAGGACACCGACGTGGCCCTCATCGTGGGCGCCAACGACGTGGTGAATCCCGAAGCCCGGAACCCCGATAGCGTCATCGCCGGGATGCCCATCCTGGACGTGGACTACGCCAAGAACGTCATCATCATGAAGCGGAGCCTGAGCCCTGGCTTCGCCGGGATCGACAATCCGCTCTTCTACATGGAAAAGACCTTGATGTACTTCGGGAGCGCCAAACCGACGATGCAGGACCTGGTGCGAGAGGTCCGGGACCTGGACTAACCCGGCACTTCACGGCCGGTTTTTCCGGCCTGGCACCGCAAGATCCTACCCCCCTCAGAGGCCAACCTCTGGGGGGGGTTCTTGTTTCCTCCGGGTCAAAAGGGGAGATTTGAGACAACCCGTGGAGAGCTCGCTGGCCAGCGCCGGTCCATTCCAGATTCGGCCGGACCGAACTGCCGTCAGGGAAAGGAACGCCCTCGAAATGCACCAGTCCGAACCGGTACAGGCCCACCTTCGACGGCTCACCCTCATCTGTTTCGCGTTCCTCTCGGGAATCCTCATCTATTCAGGAGTGGTCTGGTTCCTTCTCACCTCGGGGAGCATGCCCCCGGAAGATCTGGATCTGGCACCCTGGATGGGAACGCTCTTCAACGGGGTGGCACTCGTGGTATTGGTGACGGCCCATTTCTGGCCGAAACTCCTGAGGGCCCCAGGCCAAGATGCTTCTGATGAGGACCT
Organism: Gemmatimonadota bacterium; assembly: GCA_039592115.1. Classification (GTDB taxonomy): domain Bacteria; phylum Gemmatimonadota; class Gemmatimonadetes; order Longimicrobiales; family Gaopeijiaceae; genus JBDHCH01. The sequence goes on from JBDHCH010000003.1 coordinate 87,977, forward strand.
GATCGCCTGGCATAAGAGAACAACCCTCAGCGGGTTTTCCCTCAGGGAGGGCGCCGCCCTCATCGCTCTGGTGGGTGCCCTGCTGACGGGAAAGGTGGTGGGAGCCATCGCCTTGGTGGGATGGGCAATCATCGCCATGCTTCTGGCTTGGCCCAGGAAGGAGCAGATAGAGGGGGTCGGTCCCGGCTAGG
>JBDHCH010000004.1:0-59805 GCA_039592115.1 Gemmatimonadota bacterium
GATGCCAAAGCATCGGAGAGGAGTTCTGACGCCGTATGGCGCCGCAACCCCCCTGTGCCCTCCGGGTTACAGCGGCACGGGGCCATCTGCAGCGTTGGGGCTCCTCGACGTAGCTCAGGGCTATGCGTTCACCTGCGCTTCGCTCGGTGGTCTCGCGGGACAGCGCGAGGAAGTGGCCGCGTCCGTGGCCGCTCGGCTCGGAACCCCGCCTCCCATCTGGCCCCGTGGCGCATGTAACGCGGCTCGCCCCACTTCTTCAACACCCTTCTAGTTTCCTCAAAGGAGTCCAGCACATGCTCAGGGGTATCCTTCGCCGTTCTCTCCTTCTCGCCCTTCTGTTCCCGGCACTCTCGACCGTCTCCTGTACCGTTCAACCGAATCCGGGAATCGGTGGGGACCTGGAGGCCTACATCCGGGACAACTACCGGAAGCGGGAGGTCCGGATTCCCATGCGGGACGGTGTCCAACTGTTTACCGCGATCTACTCGCCGAAGGACAACAGCGTAGCGTATCCGATCATGATGCGGCGGACCCCGTACAGTGTCGGCCCTTACGGGGAGACGAGTTTTCCCAGCACCATCGGGCCGAGCGATGTGCTGACCCGGGGAGGGTACATTTTCGTCCTCCAGGATGTGCGGGGTGCCTACATGTCGGAAGGGCGATTCGTGAACATGACCCCCCACCGGCCGGAAAAGTCAGGGTCCCAGGACATCGACGAAAGCACCGACACATACGACACGGTCGAGTGGCTCCTGGAGAACGTCGAGAACCACAATGGCCGCGTGGGCATGTGGGGGATCTCCTACCCCGGGTTCTACGCTGCCGCGAGCATGATCGATGCCCACCCCGCACTACAGGCCGTGTCTCCCCAGGCGCCGATAGCCGATTGGTGGTACGACGACTTTCACCATCACGGAGCGTTCTTCCTCCCCCATGCGTTCCGGTTCTTCAGCTCCTTCGGTGTGCCGCGTCCGGAGCCCACTACCCAGCGGAACCCTGGCTTCGAATTCCCCACTCCCGATGGGTATCGTTTCTTCCTGGATATGGGCCCTCTCACCAATGCGAATTCACTTTACTTCAAGCATAGTATACCCTTCTGGGACAGCATTTTAGTTCATCCACACTATGATGAATTCTGGCAGGCGCGAAACCTGATCCCGCACCTGAGAAACACGGCCCCCGCCGTTTTGACCGTGGGGGGTTGGTTCGACGCCGAAGACCTGTACGGACCCCTGAGCATCTACCGAAGTGTTGAGGAGAAGAACCCGGCGGTCTTCAATGCCCTTGTCATGGGACCCTGGCGGCATGGGGGGTGGGCCCGGGATGCCGGGGATTCCCTCGGGTATGCGAGGTTCGGTTCTGAGACAGCCGCATTCTATAGGGAGAACATCGAAGCGCCGTTCTTCAACCATTTCCTGAAGGGGGAGGGGGATCCGTCCCTACCGGAGGCCTATGTCTTCGAGACAGGTGCGAACCGGTGGAGGACGTTCCCGACTTGGCCCCCTGCAGAGACCAGGGAGGCCTTCCTCTACCCGGGACCCGGGGGTGGCCTTTCCTTCTCCCCCCCGGGAGGGACCCCCCGCGCGTTCGACGAGTGGATCTCCGACCCCTCGAAACCGGTCCCCTTCACCCAGGATATCGCGACGGGCATGACCCGGGAGTACATGACCGACGACCAGCGTTTCGCAGCGAGCCGGACCGATGTCATGGTCTATCAGTCGGATGTCCTGGCGGAGGACCTGACCCTGGTAGGACCCCTACTCGCCGAGCTCTGGGTGTCCACCTCCGGGACCGATTCGGATTGGATCGTGAAGCTCATCGATGTCTTCCCTCCGGACACCCCGGATCGGGAGGGTCTTCCGCGGGTCATGCGGATGGGAGGGTATCAGATGATGGTTCGGAGCGAGGTGATTCGAGGACGGTTCAGGAACTCCAAGGAGCTGCCGGAGCCGTTCGTACCTGGAGAGCCGACCCAGGTGACCCTCCCCCTACAGGATGTTCTTCACACCTTCCAGGCCGGTCACCGGATCATGATCCAGATCCAGAGCAGTTGGTTCCCCCTGGTCGACCGGAATCCGCAGACTTTCGTCGAGAACATCTTCGAGGCCCGGGCGGAGGATTTCGTGCCGGCTACTCAGCGGGTGTACAGGTCTCCGGATATTCAAACCCGGATCCGGGTCGGCGTCCTTCCGCCCAGCGGCGGGCGCTGAGGGGACGGACGCGCCTGGGAGAGCGCCCAGAGCCGGAGGGGGTCCTGAGGTGGAGGCCACCCCCCTGGGGCCTCGGCACGGGGCCCCTCCGGCCCGGGAGTGCTCCCCGACCTACCTCCTCAACTCCAGCACTCTCCCAACGCCCATGCGCTGGAAATTCTCGGCATAGACATCCTGGAACACACTCATGGCGGTGAGGCCCGAGCAGTGGGTCGGACCGGCCCTCCGCACGCCCAATTCCCTGAACCCCTCGATGACCCCACCCAACACCTCACCCGAAGCCTGGTTCAGATGGAACCCTCCCAGGACCGCATACACGGGCCCGCCCGCTACCTCTGCGGCTCGGCGGGTCATCTCCACGACCCCCGGGTGGGCGCACCCGGTGAGGAGTACGGGTCCGTCGCGGGTGTCCAGCACGAGGCCCTGCTCAGGGATGGCCCCGTCCACCTGTCCGGTGCTGCGAATTCCAGGGACGATCTCCTCCCCTCTCTCGGAGAGAACGACATCCAGGGATGCCACAGCACCGGCGGTCATTTCCTCCGGGAAGCTTTCCAGGAGGTAGAGTCGCGGTTCGATCCCAAGGTCCAGCAGTGCTTCTAGACCGCCCGTGTGATCTCCATGTGCGTGAGAGATGACCACGGCGTCGATGGCCATGGGATCCTTACCGAGGAGTCTCATGTTTTCCAGGAGAACTCCCCCGTCTCCGCCGGTGTCGAAGAGAACTGTGTGTTCGGCGGTTTCCAACAGAAGGGCGTAACCCCATCCGGTCTGGAGGCGGTCATCGGTCCAGAAGTTGTCGAAGAGCACCGTGGCGGTGATCGCCTCCTGGGCCTGAAGGTGTCCGCCGAAGGTGAGGGGTGCGGTGAAGAGGGCGAAAGAGGATAGAGGTAATGTGCCGAGGAGCAGGTTTCGCATGGGTGGACTCCTTCATTGGAAATCCTTGGCGATAGTGGGGCTCGGGCTCACGCGGGTTTGAGGTCCAGAATCGGCGTTCCATCCACGGCGTCCAGGCCCCTCACTCGAAGGACATTTCCGCGGATTTCAAGAAGATCTGCTTCCGTTACTCCGATTGGATTGGGTCGTCTGGGACTTCTCAACGCGAACACTCCCCGCTTCGGGCGGGCAGGGTTTCCCCGAGGATGCTGTCTGAGCTCGTACCCCTCTGAAAGATGGAAATGAAACACCACCAGGATCCGGCTCTCCTTCTCGAGTGCGTCCAGTCCCGGTTCCCAGTCCGGATCAAGGATGATCCTGGACTCGGAGGCGGCGATGGTGTCCCCAGGGGTCCCCAGGTGAAACCCGTTCTCCACGATCCCGATGGGGTTATACGTCAGCTCTGGACGAGGCATGTCATCACACATCTTTCAGTGCCGCTACCGTGTTGTGAGCCAGGACTCGGTCCTTGGCCACGAGGCAGGCCGCCGGGGCGTCGAGGTTGGCGAAGGCCACGGAATCGTGGCCCACGCATTGCCCCAGCACGAGGGCGAACTCGACTCCAGACCGATTCAGAAGTTCCGCCTGAGCCGCAGGGTTACAGATCATCTCCGGGCGCCCGGGACGAATCTTCTCATCCTCCCGGATTCCCACGACCTCCTTCGGTGTCGCCCCAGTTTTGCAGCACGCCGAGGACACCTGAAAGTCGTTGACCTCCAGAACGTTGGTGAGGAGCTTGGCCTCCTCCTTGAACCCCACGCAAAAGCTCAGGCCCACGTGAGAGGCTCCAATGTAGTGGGCCACGGAGATGGCCTCTTCCAGCCGTGTCGGGGGAGGGTCGTCGTCCCCTCTCTGACCACCGGATAGGAAGTCCCGCAGGCCCTCCATCCCTCGGCTCCCTACAGGACGCTCGGTATGTGGCCAGTGGCCGTGCAGGGGATCCTGGAGGTAGCTCCGGCTGGTGTAGAGTGCGGCCACGGGGTTGTGGTAAAGCCGGCGGTCACGGGCCAGGAGGACAACCGTCGGGGCACAGCTGGCTTTCAGGAACACGGCTTCGGCGGCGACTCCCAGGCCCGAGACAACGTTCATCTCGACCCCTTCGGTTTGGAAGAACGAGGCCTGGTCGGATGGATCCGAAATGATGCCGGCGGGGGGAAGGAGAGTCTCGAACGAGAACGACGAAAGGTACCTTCCGACCCTCTGCGCTTCCGGGGCGGTATCGAGGCCGTGAGCGATCCCTAGTCGGTGCACCCCGAGGAGGGTGGCGAACTCCGCCACCTCCCGGATGCGGGTCCATCGGCCGTACCCCCGAGCTTCCACCAACGCCGACATCCGGAGGAACTCTCGCTCGGATCCCTCCCTGTAGAGCTCCCCGAACGACGGGAACGCGTCCTTCATTGGGCAGGACTCGGGCCCCGCGTCCCGGCTCCCTCCCCTGCAGACGAAACTCCCACACGTGGCGCAATGGACGGCCATGCTTTCTCCCATCTTCCCGTGCCTCGGACCCCATCGAGCGCGTGACGCATTGGCTCGACCGGGGCCTCCCTTCCTTCACGGTTTCAAAGTACTATGGGGCAAGAACGGCGGCAGGACCCATCGGAACCAATTGATCTCTGGCACCCGGCGCTGGCCGGGGTACGGAGCCGGGGCCCAGGGGCGTTTGGAAACCATTGAGGAGAACCGGATGCATGCCATCGTGGAAGTCCAGATCATCCCCATCGGAGCCGGGGTCTCGGTCCGAAAAGAGGTGAAGCGGGCACACCAGCTCCTGGGAGAGTCGGGGCTGAATATCACGCTCCATTCCAACGGCTCCAACATGGAGGGAGAGCTGGGGGAGGTTCTGGCGGCCCTCCGGCGAACCATCGAAACACTCCACGCGGAGGGTGTGGTTCGACTTTCTTCCCACATCAAGATCGGGACACGCACCGACAAGGTCCCTTCCATGGCGGGGAAGCTCTTCTGATCAGGGCCCGACAAGGGAGCCCGGGCCGGATTTCCCCCGGCCGTCGCGGCCGCACCCCACATGTGCAGACCTTTCCCTATCTGAGGCCAGTTTGACACAGGCCCCCCATACCGGGTGTGCTCGTTCGGGCCGCTCTCTTCTTGGTCTCCCTCGATCCTTACCGGGTGCCCTCTGGGAAGAGCGTGACCTGGATGTAGTTGTCGGTCCTGAGGTAGCGCCGCGCATCCACTTGGATCGAGGCCTCCGTCACCCAGTCCAGGAAGTCGGGATCCACCAGGAAGCGGGGGTCCGATCCATACTCATCCGAGAACCGAAGCTGAGTGACCCACCACCGGTTCTCTCGTAGGTTCGTTTCCCGGGTCCTTCGCTCCTGCTCCGAAACCGCCTGGAACTCCTCCGGTGTTGGCCCGTCGGTCTTGAAGGCTTCCATCTCCTGGAACACCGCCGCCACCAGCTCCTCAACCCGGTCCGGATCGGCCCCGAAGGAGACACTCACGGTGTACTGCGGTTCGGGGTATTTCTCGTAGGTGCCGGACACGTTGACGCCGTAGGTGCCTCCGAGCTCCTCACGGATCAACTCCCGGAGCCGAATCTCCAGAGCACCCGTCATCATCCTCATCCCCAAGCGGTTTTCCTTCGTGTACTCGAAGGGACCCGTGAAGATGACCTGGGTCTGACTCTGGGGCTCCAGGCCCTTTCTGACCTCCTTCCGGATGACTCCTGTGGGCGGATCCATGTCGAGATCCTGCCAGCTTTCGTCCCGCCGAATGCTGGGAAGCCCGCCGAGGTAGGTCTCCACCAGGGGCCGCATCTCCGATGGCTCGATGGCCCCGACGAACAGGAAGGTGAAATCGCTGGCATCTGCGAACCGGTCCCGGTAAAACGTGAATGCCTCCTCCAGGTCGATCTCTCGGAAGGTCTCCATGGACATCGGCCGAGCCCGGGGATGCCCCTGGGAGAGTGTCACCAGGAGGGTGTCCTGAAAGGCTGCCGCTGGATTTGCACCCCGGTTCGCCAGGAAAGCTTCCACCTGCTGTTGAAAGGCCTGGAATGCCACTGGGTCCTTTCTGGGTGCCGTGAAATAGAGGTGGATGAGCTGGAAGAGGGTTTCGAGGTCCTTTGGCGACGCCGCCCCCGACAGGCCCTCGGAGAGCTCCCCGATGGATGGCGAGACCGCCGCCGCCGTTCCTGCCAACTTCTTCCCGAGGTCCACCTGGTTGAAGGAGCCGACCCCCCCGAGGGCCACCACCTGAGCGGCGTTGGAGGCGGACATGTGGTCCTCGACCGACGACAATGAGAACCCGCCGGGGCTGTAGGCCTGGAAGACTACTTCGTCGTCCTTGAAGTCAGTGGGCTTGATGAGGACCCTTACGCCGTTCTCCAGCGTCCATTCCGTGACGCCCAATTCCGGGATGCTGGATTCTCCCACGACCGAGGATGGAGTGGGCATCGTACCCAGGAGGGGCTCATCGGTCGCCGCGTCCTCGTACGGGGCGATCTCTGCCCCGACGACACCCTGGAAGACAGCGGACAGCTCTGCCTCGCCCGGGATGGCCAGATCTTCCTTCTCGGGGGAGCTGACCATGACGACGCGGTTGTGGTCCACCATCCACGCCCTGGCCACGTCGTCCACCTCTTCAAGGGTGATCGTGGGGAGGAGGGTCTGAACGGCTCTGAATTCGAACTCTATGCCGGGGATGGATTCCCCCTCAAGGAAGTGCCTCAGGTACTCGGCGGCGAACGCTCCGGACTCCTGGTTCTCCCTTTCGGCATAGGCCAGCTCCATGGCTCGAAGAAGATCCGCCTTTTGTCGCTCAAGCTCGGTGGCGGTGACTCCGTGGCGGGCGACCCGCTCGGCTTCGGTCAGGAGGGCTTCCATCCCCCGGGGGATTCCGCCCTCGGGCACCATGGCCACCAGCTGGTAGATCTTTCCGGAGCGAACCAACCGCCCCTGGCCGGACCCGCCGAAGGCGAACGGTGGGTCGGCCTGCTGGGTGAGCTCGAAGAGCCGGTTGTTGAGGATCCCGTTATAGAGCCCCTCCACCAGGCCCCGCCGGTACGCCGCGAGGGTCCCTTCCTCCCCAAGGGTTTGTTTGTACAGAAGGGCGACCTGGCTGCTGGTGGCCTCGACATCGCTGGCAATGGCGAAGAGTGTCTCTGAGTGGGCCGGAACCTCATAGATGGGCCGGGGCCGAGGGTCCTCCCTGGCCGGGACCCTGGAAAAGCGCTCGCGGATCGTGGCCTCAACCCATGTCGCATCAAAGTCCCCCACGGCGATTACGGCCATCAGGTCGGGCCGATACCAATCCTGGTAGAACCGGGTGAGGGCGTCGTGGGAGAAAGTCTCCAGGGATTCCCTCTTTCCGATCGGGAGCCGGTCGGCATATCGAGAACCCCGAAACAGGATCGGGAACTGCTGATCTTGCATCCGGGCGCCGGCCCCTCGGCCAAGGCGCCATTCCTCCACGACCACGCCCCTCTCCTTGTCGACTTCCTCCCCGTCCAGACTGATGAGATGGGCCCAGTCCTCCAGGATCTGGAACGCCGTGGCCATGATCTCCTGGTCGTCGGTGGGAACCTGGAGCATGTAAACGGTCTCATCGAAGGAGGTGTAGGCGTTGATCTCCGGTCCGAAAGCCATCCCGATGGATTCCAGATAGCTCACCAGCTCCTGCTTCTCGAAATGTTCCGTGCCGTTGAAGGCCATATGCTCCAGCACATGGGCCAGGCCTTGCTGATCGTCGTCCTCCAGAACCGATCCGGCGTTTACCACGAGGCGGAGCTCCGCCCGGGCTTCGGGCTGATCATTGGCCCGGATGATGTAGGTCAACCCGTTCGCCAGCCTTCCAACGACAACCTGGTCGTCCTGGGGCAGGGGATCCCGTAGAGACATCTCAGCCGGATCCTGCCCCGCGACCGGAGATACGAGGGTCAGAAGGAGGACCAGGAATCCCAGGGATTCTAATCTGCGGGGGCGCATACGTTCTCCTCGATTGTTGATTCCGTGAAGTACCGGGCTCGGAGCATTAAGGAAGGTCCGCACCCCACTGGTGCAAACCCTCCATAAGATACCGCCCACCGGCCACGAAGTAGAACGAGGTGGTTGAACCCTCGTTCCAGATCTGACGTAGGGAGGGAAAAGGACCCCTGATCTCGTGACTCCAGACTCTCTCCGCATCGACTACTCCGACCTCGGGGCCCTGAGCACCGGGGAGGGGCCGGGTCCGGGGGGAAAGGAACCGTCTGCCAGAGAGAAACGAGGCTTCTTCTCCCGGCTCTCTCGCTGGATTGCCCTTCTTCTCTTCCTGGCGGTCCTACCCTTCTTCACCCTGGTGCGGGTATCAGTGTTCCTTCGCGACGGGTACGGGCTCGGAGGGTGGTCGGCTCTGGGTGGTGGGGCTCTTTCCACGGTTCTCCTTCTGCTGATCTACCTGGCTGCCGGTAGCCTGCGGTTCGGAGGGAAGGGGCGGGTGCCCCGGAGCTTGATGAAAGGCGTGGGGATCCTGGTGGCGGCCTACTGCGTTTTCTCCCTCCTGTACCTCTCGGCCGGGAACGCGAAGACGGAGGAGATTCGGTCCACCTATACGAGCCTGCACCCCATCTTGAGGGTGGGCGTGAGCACGCTCCTTCTGGTCGACCGGGATGGTGTTCTCACCGCCACTGGACGGACTCTGGAGGATTACGCTGCCTGGGGCCTCCCGGCCAATGAGGCATCGCTCCACCTCCCACAGCGGGACGGTTACGTCTACGCAGTGGATATCCGGACGCAGGGTCGCCCGGAATGGAGGAACCGCGCGGTCGACCTGTACTTCCGCATAGTGGGGTTTTCCACCCTCCGACATACGGGTACTGCCGACCACCTCCACGTCTACCTCCGCCTCCCAGCGGCAACCTGATCCGCACGATATCTCTGTAAGACCTGCCCCCGATGCTCGTACAACTATGAAAGTAGTTGACAAGGAGATCCTCACATGCGATGTATACTACTATGAACATAGTAGATTCCGGATCCGGATCGGATCCCGTGGTCCTCACCAGCAGGGAGATGGACGTCATGGACGTCCTGTGGAAGCTGGGGTCGGGGACCGTCTCGGAGGTGCAAGCAGGCCTTTCCGACAAGCTGGCCTACACGACCGTCCTTACGATACTCCGAACGCTGGAGAAGAAGGGCCACGTGGGGCACGAAGCGGAGGGTAGGGCTCATCGCTACGCTCCCCTCGTAGCGAGGGAGGACGCACAGGGAAGTGCTATCCAGCGAATCACCCGGAAGCTGTTTTCCGGATCCCCGGAGCTCCTGATGGCTCAGCTCCTCTCCGAGCGTGGCTTGACGCAAGACCAACTCCGGCGGCTCCGGGACCTGGTCGAGAAGCGTTTGAGCGAGGAGGGGGAATGATCGCCGCGTGGATGGCCTATGCGTTGGTGGCCGGGGCCTTCTTCGGTGCGGCGGCCTGGACGGTGGAGCGCCTCCTCCGGAATCACCGGCGCCCCAGCCGTTTCGTGTGGCTCGGCGGGATGCTCCTCTCCACCTTTTGGCCGGTTTGGACGCTGGCCCGTCCGAAGCCCGAGGGCCCGGTCACCGGCCCTCCAGCGGGGACCTCGCTGGTTCCGTTGGAGCCCCTGACCCTCCAGGTGGGGAGCATGTCCGTCTGGGCGAGTTTGGATCGTCCCCTCATTGCCCTCTGGGTGGTTTCCTCATCGGCGTTGCTGCTGCTAGGCCTCGCCCTCCTTCTCCGAACGCGCAACCTCCGAAAGCGATGTCGTGGGGGGGAGGATGGGGGTCGGGAGGTGCTTTTCTCCGAGGAGTTGGGCCCCGCGGTGGTTGGCGTCTTCAAGCCCAAGATCATACTGCCCAGGTGGTGTGAGGGAATGGAGGAGGCTGGCCTCCGACTGATCCTGGCTCACGAATCGGAACACCTCAGGGCCAGGGATCTGCCGCTGACCATCTTTTCAGGCGTCCTCCCGGTCTTCGTTCCCTGGAGCCTCCCGGTCTGGTGGATGTGGCACCGTCTGCGGATTGCAGCAGAAGGGGATTGCGACCTCAGGGTCTTGAAGAACAACCCGGGCTCCAGTCGGACATACATGGAGCTCCTGCTCGAAGTGGGGCAGCGGTTTCCCACCAGCTGGGCTGCAGCCGCCATGCTCTCCGAACCTGAACGTACGCTGGCAAGGAGGATCCGAACCATGACAATGCCCGTCCCATCCAAACCGCTGCTCAAGGGAACCGTTCTCCTGGGGGTGGGATCGATCCTCATCGCTGTCGCCTGTGGAGTTCCGAAGCCCACATCGGTGGAAAACGAATCGGAACCGCCTTCGGCAGCGGCCCCGAGTCAGGGGGAAGTCCCGGAACTCTCGAGGCTGGCCCGGGAGGCCATCGAGGAGCCGTCCTACACGCCCCTCTCGCGCCGGCCCGAGATCACGAACCGGCTGGAGGTGGCGCTTGCCCTGGAACGGGAGTACCCGCCGCTTCTTAGGGACGCCGGGGTCACCGGCAGGGTCAGCGTTTGGCTATTCATTGACGAAGAGGGCCGTGTGCGGAGGACAAAGGTGAACGAGAGCAGTGGGCTTGCTGCCTTTGACGATGCTGCCGTGCGGGTCGCAGAAACGATCCAGTTCTCCCCCGGAATGAACGGGGGCGAGGCCGTTCCGGTCTGGATCAGCCTACCCATCATGTTTTCGGTTCGGGACGCGGGCGATGCCCGCATTCCGGAAGGTCCGGGGCTGAAGGGGTCCACTGCGTCGGATGCGGGAGGAAACGCGAAGCCACCGGAGGCCACCGAGACTCCCGGGCCAACCGAGTTCACACAGGCCCCGGCGCTCCTCAACCGGGAGGAGGTCCTTCGAGCCATCGAGGACCATTATCCCCCTCTCCTCCGGGACGCCGGGATCGGCGGTAGGGTGGCGGTACGGCTTCACATCGGGGAAGACGGGAACGTCCTGAACACGGCGCTGAGTGAAAGCTCCGGACACAAGGCCCTGGACGAAGCGGCGATCCGGGTCGCCTCCGATCTACGGTTCACCCCGGCGTTGAACGGAACGAAGACCGTTCCAGTGTGGATCAGCTTGCCCATCCAATTCGCCGTCCGGGAGCCACAGTGACCCCTGCCGATCAGAGTGTCGGCCTGAGGTAGGGCCGCAGAGGCCGGACCGGTATTCGCTTCCGGGGGACGAATCACGGCGAGGCCACGGAGGGGGTCCTGGGGTAGGAAATCCCGGGAGGCGAGCGGTCGGCGACGTTCAAGCGTCGCCGGCCGTTTGCTTTCCCCCCCCCTTTACGCGAGGCATCTTTTCTTAGAAGATTTTTCCTTCGACACACAATCCAGCCTGATTCCCAGTTTCAGATCCGGAGGTACCATGTATTCCTGTGGTCGGTTGAACCCGTTCCGATATTTACTGGTATCTGCCGTTGTGGCGGCTTCCTCGGCGATCTTTCCGAACATCGTCCAGAGCCAGGAGTTCCCTCCTGACGAAGAGGGCGCCCTTTCTCATTTGGATGCCTCTCCACGCCATGGCGAGTGGGTGGACTTCGACGCCGGAGAGGGGGACATGGTGAGGGCTTGGGTTGTGTATCCTGAGCGAGCCGACCGAGCTCCCGTGGTTGTCGTTATCCATGAAATCTATGCCCTCACTGATTGGATCAGGGGTGTCGCAGACCAATTCGCAGCCGAGGGATTCATTGCGATTGCTCCGGACCTCCTGAGCGGCAAAGGCCCAGGGGGCGGGGGATCGGAATCCGTGGACCGGCAGGGGGCCGTGAGTTTGATCAGGGAGCTGGACCCGGATGAGGTTACCCGGCGGCTGAAAGCGACGGGCGATTACGCCACGGGACTCCCGGCCGCCACCGCAGCAGTCGGGATCGTGGGGTATTGCTGGGGCGGCAGCACCAGCTTCCGCATGGCTACCGAGTGGCCGGAGTTGGGAGCGGCTGTGGTGTTCTATGGAGGGTCACCGGCTGAAGGAGCCCTCTCTGCGATCGAGGCTCCGGTCCTGGGGCATTACGGCGGTGACGACGCCCGGGTCAACGCCACCATTCCCGATGCACAAGCAGAGATGGACCGGTTGGGGAAGTTCTACGAGGCCAACATCTACGAGGGAGCAGGCCACGGGTTTCTCCGGCAGCAGTCCGGTCGGGATGGCGCGAACCTGGATGCCACCCGGGCAGCTTGGCCCCGGACCATCGCATTCTTCAGGCAGCACCTGGGGAAATGAGGCCGGGAGGATGCTCGCAGGGAAGGCCCCCGGAAGCCGGCTTCCGGGGGCCTTCATTTTCTCAGCCGGGCCTCCAGCCCCGCCCTCACTTCTTCCAGGCGTAGAGTACTTCCAGGTTGGTGGGCGCGAAGACCTTCTCGGTGAGGAAGTAGGACATCCACAGATCCATCCGAACGCTCCGGGAGGCCGTGGGATCGTATTGGAGCCCCGGAGTGAAGGCCACCAATGGGGTGAATCGTCCCCCGCCCCCATCCGGTTTATGGACCAGGACCGTCACGTTTCCACCAAGCTTCGCTCTCCAAACCTCCACCGACGGAATCCAGGCATATCCGGCCTTGATACCGACAGGGAACCCCTCCCCAGGGTAGGCAAAGGGATACACCGTTACCTCGACGGCGTGGTGGTCCTTGATCCAGCGGGTGTACCCGAGGCCCACCATCACGTATCCGCCGAGACTCATGGACAGGTGGACTCGGTCTTCGGGGACCTGTCCATGGATCGGTTGAACGACCCCAATCAAAGCGAGGATGAAAACAACAGCCGCAACCCCGGTTTTCTTCGCGACGCCCGGCCGCGGGCGTTTCTCGACTCCCCTATGGACCATCCGGACCTCCTGCTGCGGGGCCCCCCCGTGAAAGGAGGGGCCCCTGATCACGCTACCTGCTTTCTTCGAACGAACCGCCGCCGCCCCCGGCGCCCGGTCCCTTTTCCACCGTGAGGGGTTGACGGAACTCCTGGTCCCCGAGCTTCAGAATCACTGTGTACTCGCCAGATTCGGCGAGGGGCGCCTGCCCACCTCCGCCGCGGCCGCTCATCATGCCGCCGCCACCCATGGCCCGGCCCATTCTTCTGAACACCTGCATCATTCCTCCGCCAAAACCGCGGCCACCTCCGCCCCAGCTTTCACCGGGCCGCTCATTGAAGGTGCCGGGGTCTCGGCGTCCTCCACCCCCACCTCCTGAAAACATCCCCATGAGGCCTTGGCGGTTCCCGCTCAGCATCATGTTGGCGATGCGTTCCAGTTGGGCTCGCTCCATCACCCCCTCCTCGGCCAACTCATCAACCGCCTCCCACATCTTCTCCACCGCCCTGATGCTATCCTGGACCTCTGCCGGAGTCTTCGGCTCCTCCGGCGGGGCTTCTCCTCTGAAGTTCCAATACACCCGGTGGATTCCAGGGCTCCCCGGACCCGTCACCGAGGTCATCTCTTCCCCGTCCGGTCCCAGGATGCTGAAGGATACACGGGGTCCCCGAGCCTGTCCGCTCTGCCCCCCACCTCTCATGCCCGGAGGGCCCCCGGCGGGGGGGGCACCCCGAGCCCGCTGCCCCGGACCGCCCTCCGGTGCCTCGGCTTCTGGAAGCTCTGCGTCCGGGCCGATCCGGTACACGATCTCGGCGCCGTAGGGGGCCGAGGGTGCCTGGAAGAACTGGTGTCCGGTCGATTCGCCTCCCACGGGGCGGTTTCCGTACTGGAAGGCCGGCTTCGGTTCGAAGAGGTGGATGTCTGCCGCCAGAATATCATCGCTCAACTGCTGGAGCGGTGCGATGTCGATGATCCAAATGGAACGCCCATGGGTGCCGGCGATGAGCTCATGATCCCGGGGGTGGATCTTCAGATCGTGGACCGGCACGGTTGGCAGACCCTCCATGAACTTCTGCCAGTGGCCGCCCTTGTCGGTGGAGACGTACACGCCCAGGTCTGTTCCCACGAAGAGGAGATTCGGGTTCACCGGATCCTGCCGCACCACATGAACGAAGTCCGGCTTCCCGGTGGGAAGGTTGCTGGCGACGGACGTGAAGCTCCGACCTCCGTCCTCGGTCATGTAGACGTAGGGAGTGAAGTCGTTGGTCCGGTGTCCGTCGAAGGCCACGAAGAATGTGTTCACGTCGTGGGCGGATGCCTCCATCCTCCGGACCCATGTGCCTTCGGGGACTCCCGGGAACCGGTCCGTGAGCTCTTCCCAACTCCCGCCGTCATCCGGGCTCATCCACGCCCGCCCGTCGTCCGTGCCGGCGAGGAGGAAGCCCCTCCGGATCGGGGATTCGGCCAAAGTGACGATGGTGGCGAAGGTCTCCGCCCCGGTGATGTCCGGGGTGATCCCACCCGTCTCTTCGGTGGAGATCCGAATCTTCTCCGGATCAGCATAGGAAAGGTCCGGGCTGATCACATCGGACGTTTCTCCTCGATCGGCGTACTTTACGACCCGGTTGGCCCCCACGTAGATCACCGTGGGATCGTGTGGGGACATGACAAGAGGGGTGTTCCAGTTCCATCGAAGGTCCGCTTTGGCGGAGTCTTGAGCCTGCAACCGCCGAAACTCCGCCAGCCTCGCCTCCCCGGCGTCCGGATTGGCCAGGATGGAGTCCTCCCAGCGAAGCCACTCCTCTTTCCAGTTCGGTTTCGGGAAGGACATCCGCTCGCCGGTGGCCGTGTTCACGCGCCCCATGCTGCCACCCTGGGACTCGGAGTAGACGATCTGGTGATCCACAGGGTCCTGCAGCGTATAGAACCCGTCTCCGCCGCCCACTGTAGCCCACATGTAGTTGGTGATGTCCCCCCGTTGGAGACGGCTGGGGCCGCACCAGGAACCGTTGTCCTGAAGGCCTCCGCAGACCGTATAAGGCACCTCCATTCCAAAGCTGACCTCATAGAACTGGCCCAGGGGCATTGTGTTCGGGAAAAGCCAGTTCCCCCCCTGGTCGAAGGTGATCCCGATTCCACCGTCGTTCCCCACGACGATTCGCTCCGGGTCCATAGGATCGATCCACATGGCATGGTGATCTACGTGGATTCCGACGGTGGTTTGGCCGACGGTGGCCCCACCGTCGTTGGAAACGTTCACCGGCGTGGAGGACCAATACACCCGGTCCGGGTCAAGGGGATCGGCTCTGACCTGAGAGTAGTAGAACGGCCGAACGTTGTTGGTGTTCTTCTTCTCCCACGTCATACCTCCGTCTGCGCTGCGATAAAGCCCGGACGGACTCGAGTCGTCTTCTGTGGCCTCTGCTTCCACCAGGGCGTACATGATGTTGGGATCGGCCCGGTGAATGTCGAGGCCAATCCGGCCCAGCGCCCCTGTCGGCCATCCTTCTGGCCTCAGCTCCTCCCAGGTACCACCACCATCCGTGGTCTTCCAAAGGCCGCTACCCGGCCCTCCGCTCTGGAGGAAATACGGACCCCTGACCCGTTCCCAGGACGCTGCGAAGAGGATGTCGGGGTCTTGCGGGTGGATCACGAGATCCACGAATCCGGCCTTGTCACCGACGAAGTTCACCAGATCCCACCTGTCTCCGCCGTCATCCGTTCGGTAGATCCCCCGTTCCGGGTTGGAATCCCAGATATGGCCCAGGGCCGCCACCCAGACTCGATCCGGGTTCGTGGGGTGAACGATGATGCGGGCAATGACCTCCGTCGCTTCGAGGCCCTTCAGCTCCCAGCTGAGGCCGCCATCGGTCGACTTGTAGATTCCGCCTCCCGGAGAGATGGAGTTCCGGGAGTCCTCCTCACCGGTACCAGCCCAGATGGTCATCGTATCGGAGGGAGCGATCGCGAGGTCGCCCATCGCTACAACACGTTCGGAGGTGAACAGAGGCCTGAACGTGATCCCATTGTTGGTGGTCTTCCAGATCCCACCCGCAGCCGCTGCGAAATAGAACGTCTTGGAGGGGGTCGGGATCCCCTCGACGTCGGTAACCCGCCCGGACATGTTCGCTGGCCCGACAGGCCTCCACCTGAACGCGGAGAGTGTCGTTGAATCAAGAGGGGTTGCGAGTTGGGCGAACACGGTTGGAGCGGGTGCCAACAACAGGATTGCTGTGGCGAAGATGGTCAGGTGCCTTCGCATCATGCCTCCAGGGTCGGGACGAGACGGGTGGAGTCTGGCCGCTTCTGATGGGTGGAGTCTGGCCGCTTCTTAAGGGAGACCCGGACGGAAAGTGGGGTGTTGAAGGCCGGTTTGAAAGGAGGACCCTGCCAACGCTTGACCCCCGAGCCTTTTGTGCGGCACCTTCGAGCCCAACCTGGAGCTGCTTCATGAGACGACTTCTCTATCTGGCGTTCTTCCTATCCGGCGTGGCCGGATTGATTTATGAGTCCATCTGGAGCCGGTACCTGGGGCTCTTCGTGGGACATACGGCTTACGCCCAGGTCATCGTCCTGGTGATCTTCCTCGGGGGGTTGTCTCTCGGCGCTATCCTGGTGGGGCAACGCTCGGAGAAAACCCGGCGGCCCCTGTTCTGGTACGCTGCCGCCGAGGCCCTCGTGGGCCTTTTCGGTCTCTTCTTCCATGATCTCTTCCTCCTGGTCCAGGAAGCGGCCTACTCCTTCCTCTTTCCGGCCCTTTCCGGCTCTCTCTTTCTCGGGCCGTTGAAGTGGGGGCTGGTGGCAGGGTTGATCCTCCCTCCCTCCATCCTCCTGGGGACCACCTTCCCCTTCATGAGTGCCGGGTTCCTCAGGATGTTCTCGGACCGTCCCGGCAGGGTCCTTTCCCTCCTCTACTTCGCCAACAGCTTCGGCGCCGCAGTGGGGTCTCTGCTGGCCGGTTTCCTTCTCGTGGCTCGGTACGGACTCCCGGGAACGGTCTTGGTGGCGGCGGTCTTGAACATCTCAGTGGCGCTTGTGGCATGGGGGGTAGAGAAGCGAGGGGGGCGCGGGAGCCAACCGGTGGCGTCGTCCGTACCGGACCCGATCCCGTCAGGGACGCCGAGAGGATCCGAAGCTCGATGGTACGACACCGTGGATCGGCAGTTTCTCTGGCGCCTCTTGCTGGGCATCAGCTTCGGCACGGCAGTGGCATCCTTCGTGTACGAGATCGCTTGGATCCGAATGCTCTCCCTGGTTCTCGGGACGGCCACCCACTCCTTCGAGCTCATGCTCTCGGCCTTTATCCTGGGGTTGGCCTTAGGGTCTTTCTGGATGAGGGGTCGCGCCGACCACATTGCCGATCCGATAATGGCGCTGGGTTGGATCCAGTGGATCATGGGCGCAGCCGCGCTTGCGACGCTTCCCCTGTATGTCGCCAGCTTCGGATGGACCGTCGATCTCTTGTCCGCGGTGAACCGGACACCCTCCGGGTACACTCTCTTCAACCTGGCCCGGTACGGGATCGCCTTGATGGTGATGCTTCCTGCCACTTTCTGTGCCGGGACCACCCTTCCCTTGATCACCCGGACGCTCCTCTCCCGTGGGGAAGGGGAGCGGGCCATCGGGTGGGTTTACGGGGTCAACACGCTGGGAAGCATCATCGCCGTCGGCCTTGCCTCCCTCCTTCTCCTCCCCCTCATCGGTCTCAAACCCCTCCTCGTGGTGGGCGGGGGAATGGACATGGCACTGGGCGTCCTTCTCCTGACCCTCGCCACCAGGGGAGCCGATGCCCGGGCTGTTCGCCCGGAAGGGAGCGATACCCCTGCCGATGGTCTGGCCGGTTCTCTCGGGTTGAGGCGCAGGTGGACGGGGCCCATGGCGGCCGTGGGTGCCAGCGTGGTCGTCCTCGTGGCGCTCCTGGGTGTTCGGATGGACCGGGCCCTCCTCTCCAGCGGCGTCTATCGAACGGGACGATTGGCCAGCCCGGATACTGAGATCCTCTTCTATGAGGATGGACGCACGGCCACGGTAACAGCTGACCGGAAACCGCCGGGGGTCCTGGCCCTCGCCACGAACGGGAAACCCGACGCGACCCTCACGGAACTCTGGTTGAACCCTCCTGGGGAGACCCCGATCCCCCTCTCCCTGGACGAGCCGACGCAAACTCTCACCTCACTGATTGCCCTTGCCCATAACCCCGGCGCCCGAAATGCGGTCGTGGTGGGCCAGGGCTCTGGTCTCTCTTCCCAGATGGTGCTCGGAAGCCCCAACCTGGAATCCCTGGTTACGGTTGAGATCGAACCCCAGATGCTCAATGGTTCCCGAGTATTCCTCCCAGCCACCGAGCGGGTGTTCGAGGATCCCCGGTCCCGGTTCGTAATCGACGACGCCAAGTCTTTTCTGGCCCAGGGCGGTGAGCCTCTGGATCTGATCCTCTCGGAGCCCTCCAATCCGTGGGTGAGCGGAGTATCCAGCCTCTTCAGCGTGGAATTCTACGCTCGGGTACGGGACCGACTGGCCCCCGGAGGGGTCTTCGGCCAGTGGCTTCACCTCTACGAAATCAGTGACGCCTTGGTCCTCAGCGTTCTCGCTGCTCTCCATCAGACCTTTCCCTCTTACAACGTCTTTCTCGTGCACTCGGCGGATATGTTCGTGGTGGCCGGGACGGAACCGGAGTTGCCGGCTCCGGACTGGAGCGTCTTCGACTTTCCTCTTGTGGCGCAGGACCTGGCCCGGACCTTCCCGTTCACCCCCGAGCTCCTCGAGACTTCCCGGTTCATGACGCGAGAGGGGTTGTCGCCCCTTCTGGACGACTGGCCCTACGCCAATTCTGACTTCTTTCCGATCCTCGACCTCGGAGCCGAACGGACCCGGTTCCTGCGCGAGCCAGCTGCTGGTATCCTGGAGAGCGCTTCGGGGCCCTTTGACGTGGCGGACGCCTTCCTACCGGAAGGCCCTCCTCCGGCTGGGACCCTCCTGACCCCCGTTCCCCAGATTCCCATGGGAAGGGCTCTGGCCCTGAGGAACCGGATCCGAGCGGTGTTGGACCGAAGCGGGACCCCGGATGAGCCCGGCAGGGCTGCCTCAGAGGACTCCCTGGTTCGTCCGGACCCAGAAAACGACCTGGAGCTCCGGCAGGCCTTGTACCGGAGTCAGGTTGCCTCGGCCCTCTTGAGCCTTGAGGAAACCCCCGCCGACTGGACCGCCTGGCTCAGAGAGGTGCTGGAGGCCGGGGGTTGGAGCTCGGCCACCGGCTGGCGGTTCCTTGATCCGACCTTTCTTCCGGAGGTGGCCCAGGCGGGGAGTCGTTTGGGTGCCCCCGCCGGTGTCCTTGCCGCCGTTTCCTTCCTCCAGGCCCTCGAGGATCGGGACTGGCCCTCCCTCGTCCCAGCCTCCCAAGCCTTGGCGGAGGAGATCGTCCGAGGGAGCCGCTGGATCAATCCGGGGGTGGTTCTCGATGCCGGAGTCATCGCCAGGATCTTCGGCGGTGATCCGGCCGGAGCGTGGGAGTTTTTTGGGGCCCTGGAGCCTCTCTCCGGCCGGTCCCCTCAGGATTTCCGCTCGAGGCTCCTTCGGGCCCATCTGGACCGAGCCGTCTCCGGTCGCTAGAGTGACAGTGGGGCCGGGCCCTGGGAAGGAATCCGGCGACCCGGGAAACATGACATCGGGACAAGGAATCCCGCCAAACCTGAACCGATGAGGTTGGACTCATGCCTCGCACACGCATCCTGATTCTCGGCGCCGCCGGGAAGGATTTCCACGTTTTCAACACGCTTTACCGGGAGAACGACGGGGTCGAAGTCGTCGGGTTCACCGCCCAACAGATTCCCCATATCGAAGATCGTCTCTACCCGCCATCCATCTCCGGTGATCTCTACCCAGAGGGGATACCCATCTTCCCCGAGGACGAGCTGGACGAGGTCATCGACCGCTTGAAGGTCGACCGCTGCGTCATGGCCTACTCGGACGTTTCACACAACTACATCGGTCACCTCGCCGCCCGGGTGAATGCTCTCGGTGCCGGCTTCGAGCTGCCCAGCGCCACCCACACCATGATCGAGTCGAAGCTACCGGTCGTGGCGGTGTGCGCATCCCGGACCGGTGTCGGGAAGAGTCAGACCTCCAGGGCCGTGACCCGCGTCCTCCGGGGCGCAGGGTTGAAGGTCGCAGCCATTCGTCACCCCATGCCCTATGGAGACCTGGCCAAGCAGCGGGTCCAGCGGTTCGCAGAGGAATCGGACCTGGTGAAACACGAGGTCACCATCGAAGAGCGGGAGGAGTACGAGCCCCATATCGCCAACGGGTCCGTGGTTTTCGCAGGCGTGGATTATGGCGCCATTTTGGAGGAAGCAGAAAAGGAGGCCGACGTAATCCTCTGGGACGGGGGAAACAACGACACGCCTTTCTACAGACCCGATGTCCATATCACCCTGGTGGACCCGCATCGGCCCGGTCATGAGCTCACCTACTATCCTGGTGAGACCAACGTCCGGATGGCCGACGTGATCATCATCAACAAGGTGGTCACGGCCCACCCTGACGGAATCCAGCAGGTTCGGGATAACGTTGAGTCGGTCAATCCCTCAGCCGTAGTCCTGGAAGCAGCGTCCCCGATCTCCGTGGATGATCCTGGCATCCTGAAAGGAAAGAAGGTCCTCGCGGTCGAGGACGGGCCAACCCTCACCCACGGCGGCATGAAGTACGGTGCCGCCACCATCGCAGCGAAGCGGGCGGGTGCGGCCGCCCTCGTGGATCCCAGGCCGTTCCTGGTAGGGGAGCTTCAGGACACCTTCGATACCTACCCCGAGCTCGGAGTTCTCCTTCCGGCCATGGGGTATGGCGAGGCCCAGGTCCGGGATCTCGAGGCCACACTTGTGAAAGCGGCCGAGGGCGGAGTCGAGGCTGTGGCCGTGGGGACCCCCATCGACCTGGGCGGCCTGGTGAAGATCCCGGTGCCGAACACCCGCGTGCGGTACGAGCTACAGGTGCTCGGCCGACCCACTCTGGAGGAGGTCCTGGCCCCGGTTCTGAACCGGGATTGAAGTTGGCGGACTCTCGACAGCCCAGTGGTGAAGGTTGGTGAACGATGAAGGGGCTCCGGGGAAGATCCCCGGGGTCCCTTCATCTGAAGAGTGATGTAAACAAATGTTTATTAAGTCACTGCAATAACTTACGAGCTTCGTCGATACCGGCCTCCAGCCCTGTCGTTGCCGTCTGGGCCCCGAAGCCACGCCGGGACATGAAGCCGAAGAACCTCCGTCGTTCCCGCTCCCGTTCCTCGGAATAGCGCTCTTCCGTGAAAACCGCCAAGGCCCGGCTGCCCTGTTTCCGGACCCAGGTCCGGGCCGTTGCTTCCGCCAGTACCACCTCCGAGACCCCCTCCTCCTCCAGCACCGCCGCCACCGCATCCGACGCAACCGGATCGGCGATCCCCTTGAGCCGTAGCTCCCGCTTCAGGAGGTAGGGACTTCTGGGCGAGAAGTTCAGTCGGTCCCGAACGAAGGCCCTGGAATAAGCCCGGTCATCGATCAAGCCCCGTTCCTGAAGCCATCTCAGGCAGTCGGCTACCTCTCCGGCACCGAACCCCTTCTTCCGGAGTCGGGATCGCAATTCCTCAGCCCCCCGCTGTCGGGCCGAAAGCAGGCGCAGGGCAGCGTCCAGGAGTTTCTCGGACGGTCTTTCCGCCTCCGCCACTCAATCGCCTCCCTTCATCGGCCTCGGCAAAGGGGGCTTCCGTTCATGTTCAGGTCGATGATGAGCTCGATGTCGTCTCCCGGGTCCACCGTAAGGGCTTCGGTCGTGCACCGGGCACCCGCCAGAAGATCGATCTCGATCCGGAGTTGGGTGGAGAACCTCCAGGGGAGTGTGTACACGGCTTCCTGCTTTCCGGTCAAGATCCCCAACCGTTCCCTGGTTCCCGTTGAGAGGGCGTAGAGGGTAGCGTCCATGAAGTTCAGATTCGTGACATGAATCCGGATGATGTTCTCCTCCCCAGCTCCCGGAAAAGCCCTCCCCATGGCTCCCCCCCGCTGGCTGCAGGCGGCCGCGGATCCGATCAGGGCCAGGGTGAAGATCAGTTGGACACGCAGGGTGTTCATTCATCTCTCCCTTCAGGAGGTTGGGTCCCCTGGCGATGCGGGGCCTTGGACCGTCCGAAGGAAAACGAGACGGCCAGGCCAGGACCATGTTCCAGGGGGTCACCTTCTTCTATCATTTGCGGGGGGGGGAGTTCCACTTCCCCTCGGGATCCTCGGGAGCCGATCCACCCGGAGGTCTTCGGGGGGGTCCATTTGAAGGGAGTGTCGGAATGAATCGGGTACGAAGGCCGGCGGTAGCGGGCCGTTTTTATCCCGCCGATGAGGTCACCCTTTCCCAGGTAGTGGATGAGATGCTGGGTGAGGTTCCGGGCTCGGAACCGTCTGGGCCGCCTCCCAAGGCTCTCATCGCTCCCCATGCTGGGTACGTCTACTCCGGACCGGTGGCCGCGTCCGCTTACACCCGACTTCGTCCATTCCGGAGCCTGTACCGAAAAGTCCTCCTCCTGGGTCCGGCCCACATGCACCCGTTCCGGGGAGTTGCGGCCTGCAGCGTGACGGCCTTCGAGACCCCCCTTGGACAGGTTCCCATCGACCAGGAAGGGCTTGCGCGAGCGTTGGATCTTCCCCAGGTCCAGATGATCGACCAGGCCCATCATGGGGAGCACAGCCTGGAGGTCCATCTGCCGTTCCTCCAGAAGGTCCTGGCGGCGTTCCACGTCCTTCCCCTGGTGGTGGGGGAAGCCTCTGCCGAAGAGGTATCCCAGGTCTTGAGAGAGCTCTGGGGAGGAGAGGAGACGCTAGTCGTCGTCAGCTCGGACCTGAGCCATTACCTCTCCTATGAGCGGGCTGCGCGGATGGACGAGGCCACCGCAGTGGCCATCGAAGCGTTGAGACCCGAAGAGATCCGCCATGACCAGGCCTGCGGGAGGATTCCAGTTGGTGGGCTGCTCCTGCGAGCCCGGGAAGTGGGCCTGAGGGTGGAGCGTGTGGACCTCCGAAGCTCCGGAGACACGGCGGGACCCCGAGATCAGGTCGTGGGATACGGGTCCTTCCTCTTTTCCTGACTTTGGAGCACCCTTCCATGGAGCCTTGATCTGGGAGCCTGTCCCAGTAACGCGGCTCGCCCCACTTCTGCAACACCCTTTTAGCCCTCTTGCAGATACCACCCCATGGTGATGAGATCCCGAAAGACCGTCACTGTCTGGCCGTCTTCCAGGGCCAGGGTGGCGTAACGGCGGGAGATCCTCTCCCTCCACCACTCGTCGTCGATCTGCCAGACCTCCAGGATCTGTCGGACTCTCCTCTCCTTCCCCTTGAGGTGGATCGAAAGAGGGCGTCCTCCAGCGCCGGTCTGGACTCGGAGGGGCCTGGGAACGTTCAATTGACGCAGGGATTGAGGAAGCGGCTTCTTCATGGCTCAAAGTTCAGGAGGGCATAGCGCCGTTCAGGGATCCGTGACCAGGGGTCCATCTCCACCACACGGTAAAGGGGGGAGAAACCCAGCTTCAGCTTGAGTTCCTTCACCGCTTCCCGAAGGGAGTGGGGAAGGGCCTCCTCTTCCAGCTCCATGCCTCCCGAGGTTCTCCCCCCCTCCTCCTTCCGATCGAAAAAACCGGGCTGGGAGGTGGCTGGTCCAAATTGGAAGAGCTCTACAGCCAGTCCTTCCACGGCCCGTGGTGGGGGAGAGAGGGTCATCTTTCCCCGGAGTGGAAAGGCCAGAGCCTCTCTTCTAGCTCCGGGTTCCCGTAGGATGGCTTCCACAGACCAGGACCCACCTCCCTCCAGGAGGGCTCGAAGGCGTACTCCCTGGATGCTCCGGCCCCGACGGGCCGGCCGGGAGAGGGCCTTTTCCAGAAGGCGATCCAGGGCGCCGTGGAGGGTTTCGGTTCGCCCTACGGGAGAAGGAAAGTCCAGAGAGACCCGAATGGGCTGGGGCCGGTGGAGGGGCCGGACGGGGTCCAGCCGCCGACCCGTAGACCATTCCCTCGCCTTTCGTCCCTGGGTTCCGAACTGGCCCACCAGAGCCGGCTCGGGCAGGGCGATGAGTTCCTTCAGGGTAGCAATGCCCAGTCGCTCCAGTCGCTGGATCATGAGGGGATCCACCGGCAGTACGGAAACGGGGCAAGCGGCCAGGAAGGGGGGGAGCTCTCCCTCGGAAATCAGAACGGGTCTCCCGGGTCGGGATCGAGCTGCCGCCACCCAGGCGCCGAATTTTCCCGGAGCCCGGCCTACCCGCGTGGTCGCCACCAGAGCCCGGGGAAAGATCCGGAGAAGGGCCTGGAGGGCCGCCCGAACCTGTCGGGAGGGGGGCCCGTGAAGACGCTCCATGCCGTCCATTCCCAGAAAAACCCTCCCTCGGCCCGCCGGCTCCACTACGGGACTCAGGTCCATGAGAGCTTCTACCATTTCCTCCTGGGCGGCATCGTAGTGACCTGGGTCCGGTTCCAGGAGGGTGAGGGAGGGACATAGGGAAATGGCCTGGGAAACCAACTGCCCGGGCCGGGCACCTGCCTCGGCTCCTCGTTCCGATACCTGCCAGAGGGTTCTGCGCACGCCCTCGCCCGGAGAAAGAAGGGCCACGGAGGTGGTATCCAACTCGGGTGTACGGACCAGCTCCAGGCGAAGCTCGAAGGTGGGGAGCCATAGGCAGAGCGCCTGCCTACTTCCGGAGAAGGCAGAAGAGAAGAGGGGAGACGAAGCCTTTTTACCCTCCGACTCGAAAAGGAGGGAAGGGGCCTGGTGTAGTTGTGCCATCCCAGGAAATGTGTGAGAAAACCGAACAAAACCCGAAGATAAGATAGGACGAGAGTGCAAGAAGGGGCAAGAAGGTTCTGATCCCCTCCTCCATGCTTCCGGACAGCGTTATATCTTGTATTCTGATCAGCAGCCCATGCCCGAACCCCAGGTCATTGCTTCATGAACGTCAAAGTCATTGCCTCTGATCCACTCTCACACCCCACTCCCCTCCTGGTCCTTCCCGTTGCGAAGGGCGCAAAGGAGCCCGAAGGGGTTCTCGCCGGGGTTGACGGACTTGTGGGGGGAGCGCTGAAAAAGGCGTTGACCGAGGGGGATTTCACCGGGAAAGCCGAAGAGACCCTTCTGTTTTATTCCGAAACGGAATCGGGCCCCGGTCGCATCCTGGTGATCGGCCTCGGAGAGGTGGAGTCCCTCGACGCTGAGGTCCTCAGAAGAGTCGCGGGTCGAAGCGTACGTGTAGCTGAAGGGCTGAAGGTCTCAGTCCTCGCTGTGTGGCTGGACCCGGCCTGGGCCATGGGATCGTTCTTGTCGGCCCAGGCGGTGACGGAGGGGTGTGTCCTGGCTGGGTGGCGGTTTCTGGAGTTGAAGAGTGAGGAAGATCCGGAGAAGGTCGGACCGGAGATGACGGACGTCACCCTGATCGTGGAGGAGGCAGGTGCGGGAGAGGCCAGTGAGGGGGCCCGCGTCGGCCGGGCCCAGGCCAGGGGTGAAAATTTCGCACGCACCCTCCAGTCCCGGCCCGGGAACGTGGCAACTCCCTCCCACCTTGCTCAGGAGGCCGAGGCCATGGGGAAAGCTCTGGGGTTGAAGGTCACCATCCTGGGGCCCAGGGAGATCGAAGCCGAGGGAATGGGGGCCCTCATGGCGGTGGCCCAGGGTACGGAAGAGGAGCCGCGCCTCATCGTTTTGAAGCACGGTGGGGGGAAGGAGGCCGATCCTCCCCTGGTTCTGGTGGGAAAGGGGCTCACATTCGATGCCGGTGGAATCTCCATCAAGCCGGCGGCGGGAATGGAGGACATGAAGTTCGACATGTCCGGGGGAGCGGCGGTTCTGGGGGCCATGTTCGCGATCGGCGAGCTAGGCCTCCCCATGAACGTGGTGGGAATCGTTCCCTCCTCGGAGAACCTCTTGTCCGGGAATGCGGTAAAACCTGGAGACGTGGTTCGTACCCGGGAAGGGAAGACCGTGGAAATCTTGAATACGGATGCCGAAGGCCGTCTGATCCTCTCCGACGCCCTTTCCTATGCTCAGACCTTCCGGCCTGCCGCCATTGTGGACTGCGCCACCTTGACGGGTGCATGCGTCATCGCGCTGGGAAATCACGCTTCGGCGGTCCTGGGAACCGATGAGGACCTGGTACAGGAGCTACGAGATGCCGGGGCCCGCTCCGGTGAGCGCTGCTGGCCCCTACCACTGTGGAAGGAGTACCGGGAACAATTGGACAGTACGGTGGCGGACCTGAAAAACATCGGAGGCCGGCCGGCTGGCACCATCACGGCCTCAGCGTTCCTTCGAGAGTTCGTTGGGGAGGTTCCCTGGGCCCACCTGGACATTGCAGGTACCGCCTACGGAGACGGAAAACTCTCCTACCACAGGAAGGGTGGATACGGGGTTCCCACTCGTCTCCTGGTGGAATGGGTGCGAGGGCGCAGCGGGTGAATCGACCACTCGCCCCAAGCTTGTGGCGTTCACCGAGGTGCAGGGCCTGGCACCTCGTTCTCCCCTTTCTTTTCGTCCCGGGTCATTCGACCGGCCAGGTCGTCCCGGACTCCCTCCGAGCGCCTCCGGACACCGTCCAGGTCCCCCCGGACTCGGCGTTGGCCGAGGCTGGACTTCAGGAACAGGCGGTACCAGGGGACTCCATCAATCCGCAGGACACGCTACCCGCCCTTCAGCTTCCCGGTTTGGCCCGCCCCACTCCGGCCGGGTGGGCTACCGGCATCTGGGAGTGGAGCCGGGATGAGATCCTGGGGAGCAAGGCGACGACCCTTGCGGAGCTGGTGGGTGAGGTTCCGGGGACCGTGATGCTGAGGGGTGGGGATTATGGAATGCCCGTGTCCGTCTCCGCCTTCGGGGCCGGCGGGGATCGGATTCGAGTGTTTCAGGACGGGATCGAGGTCGTGCCGCTGGAAGGGAGCACGCCCGATCTCACCCGGATCGGTCTCGCCGGGCTCCGATGGGTTCGGGTAGTGCGGGGCGTGAGCGACCTCCGGATCGAGGTGGAGAGAATCCTGGTCGAGGGAGGGCGGCCCCTTTCCCTGGTCGAGGCGGGGACGGGCGATCTGAACACCAATCTGTTCCGAGGCACCTTCGCACACCCCAGGGCCCTCGGGGGATCCCTGGCCCTGGCCCTGGATCGTGTGGATACCAAGGGGCCACAGGGACAGGAGCCGGGAGCCGGATCCGGTGTCTGGGTCCGGTACGGCAGAGGCATCGGATCCCGGGGCTCGGTTCTCCTTGGATTCACACGCATGTCGTCTGAGCGTGGGGAGCTCTACTTGCCCGAGTCGGCCTCCCGGACCGACTGGTCGGTGAGAAGCCGGTGGGCTCTCTTTCCGGGCGTGGTTGGGGACTTCTTCCTGGCTTCCTCCTCGCTGGAGACGGATTCCACCAGTTCCTTCGACTTCGGGCTGGAGAGAAGGAGGCGTTACGGGGCTTCCCTTTCCTACGACTCCGAAAGGGTGCGGGCTCTTACCCGCGTCCAGCGAAACAGCGGCGAGGGGATCCCGGAGACCAGCGCGTTCTTCGAGATCTCCGGAGGGATCGACCGACTGGGCGGGATTACGGGAGAGATGGAATGGGAGCAGTGGGAAGGTGAATCGGTGACCAGGACTCGACTCAGAGCCTGGACGGCCCCCTTCTTCGGCTTGTCGCTCTTCGCTGAGCGCAGCTCCGGGCGCTGGGGCTTGCCCTACTTGCCCGATCGGCCGGTCCCACCCCCAGATACCATCGCGGGAGGAGAGGAGCCGCCAGCAGCCGATACGGTCCCTCAGGCCCTTCCCGGGCCGCGATTCTCCGACAACGAAGGTACCCGGCTCGGTTTGAGCTACACCTGGCGAGGGTTGAGTCTGGCCGGGGCAAGGGTTTCCGTGACCTCCGACTCCCTCTTCAACCTCGGCCTTCCCCCGGACCGGGACGGGGAGGTCCGTCCGGGAGGCACGCGCGACGGTTTCGAGGTATCTGGACGGATTCCGCTCTTTCCTCGGGGGTTCGCCCTGGTCGGGTCGTACCAGTGGTGGGATCAGGAGGCGGACGTCCTGGGCACTCCGACCGACTCCTTGGCCCAGGCCGAACCGCTTACCGGGGAGGACATCCCCTGGCGGTATCTGCCCAGGCGGAGCTATGAAGGGAGCCTATCCTTTCACGACACCTTTTATCCGACCGAGAACCTGGAAATCTGGTTCGACCTAGGGGTGAAGGGGCGGGATCCCATGGTGCTCCCATTCTCGGAGGCCGTGGAGCTGGGGGGGGGTGAAGCGACTGTACCCAGTGTGGCTCCATTCTACCAGAGCTGGTTCGTGCGGCTGCAGATTCGGGTGGTTTCGGTCCGGGCGTTCATCATGTGGGAGAACTTCACCATTCGTCCGAACAACCAGGACTTCCCAGGCAGGATCCTTCCCAGCAACCGATCCCTCTACGGGGTCCGCTGGACCATGTGGAACTGAACGGAAGCGGACTGAGATGATCCGAAGCATGACAGGGTATGGCGAAGGGGAACGCGCCCTCCCGACGGGCCAACTGAGAATTGCGATCAAGACGGTCAACCACCGCTTCTTCAATGCCCACCTTAGAACTCCGCCTGGCTACGATCGCTTCGAGGCCCCCATCCAGTCCTGGTTGAAGGGATTCTTTTCTCGAGGTCATATCAACCTCACGCTCACCGTTGAGCGGGATCGAGGGAGTGTAGAGGACTCGCTGCCTCAGTTAGACCTCGAGCGGGCACGCCATTACAGAGGACTTCTCGAAGAGTTGAGGAAAGAGTTGGGTTTGCCCGGAGAGATCGAGCTTCCTGCGGTCCTGAAGTTCAACGACCTCTTCCGGGTGCCGGAGTCGGCCGGGCGGGAAGCGGAGATCGAGGAAGTGGTCCTCAGGGAGGTGACGGAAGAAGCCGCCCGAGCGGCCCTGGAGATGAGAGAGAAGGAGGGTGGTCGCCTCGAGAGGGACCTCCTCCAGCGCCTCGGGTCCATGGAAGAGGAACTGGGAAAGATCGAGGAGAGAGCTCCGGCGCGCCTTGTCGCTGAGCGTGAGCGACTCCGGACCGCCATCCAGGAGCTGTCCGAGCAGGCGGAAGTGGACGAAGACCGGTTGGCGAAAGAGGTCGCCTACCTGGCGGAGCGATGGGACATCAACGAAGAGATCGTCCGACTTCGAGCCCACGTCCAGGCATTTCGGGACACGCTCTCATCCGATCCCGGCGAGGGAGTCGGCAAGCGCTTGGGCTTCCTGGTTCAGGAAATGCACAGGGAAGCCAACACCATCGGCTCCAAGGCGAACGATCTGGAGATGGGCCACGCCTCCGTCGCCATCAGGGAGGAGATCGAGCGGCTGAGGGAGCAGCTGGAGAACGTGGAATGATGCCTCCTTCGCCTGCGGCTCCACCGGTCGTCCTCTCCGCCCCCAGTGGAGCCGGGAAGACCAGCATCGCTCGAGCGTTGGTCGCCAGAGAACAGGACTTCGCATTCTCGGTCTCGGCGACGACCCGCCCCCTCCGGGGGGAGGAGGTCAACGGGGTCGACTACTGGTTCCTCTCCCGGGAGGAATTCCTGGAGATGATCCGGCGGGGGGAGTTCGTTGAGTGGGCCGAGGTCCACGGTGAGCTCTACGGGACCCCTCTCTCCAGCCTGGCCGAAGCCAGCGAAGGAGGACGCCACGTAATCCTGGACATCGATGTCCAGGGAGCGCGGCAGATCCGGGAAGCGGTTCCCGAAGCGCTCCTTCTGTTTATCTTACCTCCATCGGTGCCCACTCTCCTTTCGCGGTTGGCGGGCAGGGGAACCGAAGGGGATGCGGCCATTCGGCGCCGGCTCGAGACGGCGCTGGAGGAACTGGAGGCCGCGGATGTCTTCGATCACCATATCGTGAATGAAGACCTCGAACGGGCCATTAGAGAGGTTCGGGATCTGGTCCGCAAAGGGGAAACGGTTTCCCGGAACGACGGTGTTCCGGAAGAGGTTCTCAGATTGAGGGCCGGGATCGAATCCGTTCTTGGTCGCGATACCACTTCTGACAGTCAGTAGGAGGAGCCGGGATTTATGCGTGTTTTTACGCCGGATGACGTGGCGGCCCACACTTACAGCAAGTATCTCGGCGTGTTGGTCGCCGCTCGATACGCCCGGGAGTTGAACGCACTTCCTCGGGAGACCCTCCCTCTGGGTCAGGAGAAGAAACTCACCACCCGGTCCCTGGAAGCTCTGACCTCCGGTCAGATCGAGTTCCGGCTGGTCAAGCGGCGTCGGCGGGAGGAGTAGTCTCCGTGGCCGTCCGGGTCCTTCAACCCAGGCGCCCTTGGGAGGGGCGGCGGGTGGTCCTGGGCGTCACCGGCGGCATCGCTGCGTACAAATCCGTTCAGCTGGCCCGGGACCTCACACGCTTGGGGGCCCGGGTCGATGTTGTCATGACCGCTGGGGCCCAGCGCTTCGTCCAGCCCCTCTCCTTCCAGGGCGTCACGGGCCAAGAGGTCCACACCGACATGTTCTCCGGGTCAGGCCCGGCCCTCCACATCTCCCTGGCAACGGCGGCCGATGCCGTCGTTGTCGCGCCGGCCACCGCCAATTTCCTGGCCCGGGCGGCGCACGGGATGGCCGACGATCTTTTGACCACCCTCCTCCTGGCCACCAGGGCTCCTGTCGTCTTGTGTCCGGCCATGAACGAGCGGATGTACTCTCACCCGATGACCCAGGCCAATCTCAGGCATCTTTCCCAGGAGCTCGGCTACGCCTTGGCGGGACCCGGCGTGGGGCCGCTGGCTGTCGGAGAGGGAGAAGGCAGGGGGCGAATGATCGAGACCGGGGAGATCCTCGAGCACGTGGGTCGGGCCCTCGGTTCTGATTCGTCCTGGCAGGATCGAGAGGTCCTGATCACCGCCGGGCCCACCCGTGAGGCCCTTGATCCGGTTCGATTCCTTGGGAACCGTTCCTCTGGAAGGATGGGGTTCGCGCTGGCTTCCGCGGCTTGGAGGCGTGGTGCCCGAGTGACCCTGGTCACAGGTCCCACGGCCCTCCCGGATCCCCCGGGCGTGGAAACCATCCGTGTGGAGTCGGCGGAGGAAATGGCTCAGGCCGTCCTCGATCGGCATGCCCGCGCCGAAGTCCTTGTGTTCGCCGCCGCAGTGGCGGATTACCGCCCCCGGGACCCCAAAGGGCGGAAGGTCAAGCGCTCCAGGGCTGGCGAGGAGTTGGAGCTTCGCCTGGAACCCACTCTGGATATCGCCTGGGCCACCCTCAAAGGTCGAATGCCCGGTTCGGTCGCGCTGGGGTTTGCCCTCGAAACGGAGGACCTGAAGGAGAACGCCCAACGGAAGCTGAGTGAAAAGGGCCTCCACTTGATTGCGGCAAACCCAGCTCTCGAGGAGGATGCGGGGTTCGACGTTAGCACCAATCGGGTGACCATCCTGGACAGGGAGGGGGGTGTGGAGGAGCTCCCGATCTTGTCCAAGGAAGAGGTAGCCGAGAGGCTCCTGGATCGCGTATCAGCCCTCCTCCCGGATTCGGCGTGACGGACTCCGGACCTCAGCCAGGGCATATCGCCCGATATCTCCGTCAACAGCGGGAATTCGCCGGCCCCGAGATCTTTCTGGACACCCTCTCGAAGGAGGAGATGTTCGAGCTGATCTCATCTTGGCAACGCAGTCCCGCAATCGATCTCACATCCCCTGAATCCCGGGTGGGTGGTGTCGCCCCTCAATCTTCAGGATCTCCAGAATACGAGGGGCTTCGGGCCGAGGCCCTTTCATGCACCTCATGTGAGCTGGCCAAGACTCGAATCCAGGTGGTGTTCTCCGACGGGAATCCCAATGCACGGCTCATGGTGGTGGGGGAAGCTCCCGGGGCGAAGGAGGATCAAACCGGGAAGGCCTTCGTGGGGCCCGCAGGGAAGTTCCTGGACCTTCTAC
Source organism: Gemmatimonadota bacterium (assembly GCA_039592115.1). Lineage (GTDB taxonomy): Bacteria > Gemmatimonadota > Gemmatimonadetes > Longimicrobiales > Gaopeijiaceae > JBDHCH01. The sequence continues at coordinate 31,802 of JBDHCH010000004.1, forward strand.
TTGCATCGGTGGGTCTCGACCGGGAGACCTCGGCATACATCTGCAATGTCCTGAAATGCAGGCCGCCAGGGAACCGGAATCCCCTCCCACGGGAGATCGAGGCATGCACGACGTTCTTGAAGCGGCAGATCGAGGTGATTTCGCCCCAGGCCCTACTGGCGGTGGGAGCCTTCTCCGCCCAATTTCTGACGGGCAGGGAGGCCCCCATCGGGCAGCTTCGAGGTGAGGTCTACAGCTATCATGGGGTTCCGTTGGTGGTGACCTATCACCCCGCGGCTCTCCTCAGGAACGGAACCTTGACTCGGCCCACTTGGGATGATCTTCAACTCCTCCGGCAGGTGATGGATGGGACCTGATCTCCAGGTCTGCTAACCCGAAACACCCCTTCGTTGGAAGGACCCCCAAAGCGTGAATGCACCAGAGCCAATGATATCCCCACCTCCGGTGGGGTTTGACAGGCAACCCCCCTTCTCCCCTGTGGCAGAGGTTTCGGTGCTGGGTGGGATGCTCCTGGATCGTACGGCGGTGGACAAGGCCACGGAGGTCGTTCAGGACCATATGTTCTTCCGGGAGGCCCATCGGCGCCTGTTCAGGGCGATGATCCGCCTCTCCGAGCGTGGGGATGTCATCGACGTCATCACTCTGAGTGAGGAGCTCAAGAAGACTGGAGAGCTTGATGCCGCCGGCGGGCTTCCGTATCTGGCAGAGCTGCTGGATGCGGTTCCTACCGCCGCCAACATTGAATACCACGCGAAGATCGTTCGAGAGAAGGCCCTTCTTAGGAATCTCATCGAAGCCGCCTCCACCATCATTCGGGAGGTTTACGATCAGGGGGAACGCTCCGTCGAGGAAGTCCTCGACGAAGCGGAACAGAAGGTGTTCCAGGTGGCGCAGAGCCACGAACGTGGCGGATTCGTACGGATCAAGGAGATCCTCTGGCCCACGTTCGAGCATATCGAGCACCTCCAGCAATCCAAGACCGGGATTACCGGAGTGCCCACTGGCTTTGGCGACCTGGACAAGATGACCACGGGGTTCCAGAGAGGGGACCTGTGTATCGTGGCGGCCAGGCCGTCGATGGGAAAAACCTCGTGGGTCCTGAACGTTGCCCAGAATGCCGCCATCGAGCATGAGATCCCGGTTGCCCTGTTCTCCCTTGAGATGTCCAAGGAACAGCTCGTCCAACGTCTCCTCTGCGCGGAGGGTCGTGTAGACTCTCAACGTCTTCGCCGAGGCCAGCTTTCCGCCGACGAGTATCAGCGGTTGGCTGCGGCCGCCGGACACTTGAATACCGCCTCCATCTGGATCGACGATTCCCCCGGGAACACAGTTCTCGAGATGCGCGCGAAAGCCAGGAGGCTCATGGCGGAGAGCAGGTTCGGGCTCCTGGTCATCGACTATATGCAGCTCATGTCCTCCCACAGATCCAACGAGAGCCGAACCCAGGAGGTGAGCGAGATCTCCCGTGGCCTGAAGGCCCTGGCTCGGGAGTTGGAGGTTCCCGTCATCGCCCTGAGTCAGCTGAGCAGAGCCCCGGAGCAACGGACGGACCGGCGGCCTCAGCTGTCGGACCTGAGGGAGTCGGGTTCCATTGAACAGGATGCCGATGTGGTCATGTTCCTGTACCGGCCGGAATACTACTTTGGCCCCACGGACAAAGACGGGAACTCCTTGGAGGGAAAGGCCGAGCTCATCATCGGGAAGCAGCGGAACGGTCCCACCGGCTCCATCAATCTCTTCTTCCACAAGGATTTCACCCGCTTCGACTCCGTGACCGGCAGGGAGTTCGAGGAAGCCCTCCCTGCCAGAGGACCAGGCGATCCTTTCTAGAAGGGTGTTGCAGAAGTGGGGTGTGGCCGGACAGGAGGTCGTCCGGAGCCCTCTTGCAGGACTTCCCTGACCCGACCGTTCCCTGGCGGAGGACCACTCCAAACCATGGAGTCTAGAGAGAATACGGGTGGAGGCCTCCCCTCGGTGGGGGTGGTTGTCCCCGCTGCCGGAACAGGTGTCCGGATGGGAGGAATCCGAAAACCCTTTCTGGAGCTTCAGGGTCAACCAATCCTCGCCTGGGCGCTTCGACCGTTTCTCCAACACCCGAGAGTGGCGGCTGTGTCCGTCGCTCTGGGGGCAGATGATTGTAGCGCGCCTCCGGGTTGGCTCACCAATTGGGACCCCCGAATCCGGATTGTTCCGGGGGGAGAGACTCGAGGGGACTCCGTCCGAGCGGCCTTGCATGCGCTTCCGGACGATCTGCCGGTGATTGCCGTGCACGATGCCGCCCGGCCCCTGGTCACTCGGTCCATCATCGATCGATGTCTGGCCGAGGTCCGGGAGGGGCGAGGGGCCGTGGCGGGATGGCCGGCGGTGGACACGCTGAAAGAGGTGGATGAGCGGGGACGAATCCTGGCCACTCCGGACCGGGATCGGTTCTGGCACGCCCAAACCCCCCAGGTGTTCCCGCGCCGTCTCCTCCTGGATGCGTACCAGCACGCCCTGGAAACCGGGATCAGAGAAACGGATGACGCGGCCCTGGTCGAGGCGGTCGGGGGGGAAATCGTCATGGTCCCTGGGAGCGCCCGGAACCTCAAGGTCACCCGGCCGGAGGACCTTCCTCTGGCTGAGTTCTTGGCGAATCTCGGCGAGGCTTGAGGAGGGCGGATGGAGCCGAACATTCTCCGGATGCCGGATGCCCCACCCGACCCCGAGCTGTTGGCGAGGGTGACTCAGCACCTCGAAGGGGGAGGTTTGGTGGCGATGCCGACGGAGACGGTCTATGGGTTTGGATCCGCTCTTCAGGAAGAGCCCCTCCTGAGACTCGCGCGGATGAAGGCCCGCTCCACCGAGAAACCCTTCTTGGTCCTTGTTCCCGGGGTGAACTCGGTCCGGGATCTGCATTGGCCTCCAAAGGCCTTGGCCCTGGCAGAAGTGTTCTGGCCAGGGGCTCTTACCCTGGTTCTCCGGGATGAGGAAGGCCTGTTTCCTCCAGGCGTGCGGAGCCCCGGGGGCAGCGTGGCGATCCGACAAAGTCCCCACCCCTTGGCGAGAGCTGTTGTCGAGGCTCTGGGAGCGCCGGTCGTCTCCACCAGCGCGAATCCGCCGGGGAAACCGCCGGCCCTTTCGGCTCAGGAGGCGTGGGAGACGGCTCGAGGCCTCGGGGCGGGGGAAGAGTTGTGGGTGCTGGACGCAGGCACCCTGGACCCCTCGGATCCGTCCACAATCGTCGACTGTACCGGGGAGGAGCCCGTTGTGCTCCGGACCGGATCCATCCCTGTGAACAGGATTCGGTGTGTCCTGCCGGATCTTCCCGAACCCCACTGACCTGAGAGCCATGACCGCTGACATCCTCCACCGTCTGCCCTCCGGGCCGCTCCGGATCCTGTTCGTGTGCAGTGGCAATACCTGTCGGAGTCCAATGGCCGAGATCATCGCCCGGCGGACCGCAAAAGAGAACGGCGTGGAAGGGTATGAGTTCCGTTCGGCCGGTACGTCGACGGTCACCGGGCTCCCGGCCAGTGAGGGAGCCCGCCGCGCAGCCGAGAGGCACGGCCTCTCCCTCGCCGGCCATACTTCCAGCCTGCTCACTCAGAGTGCCATCGAATGGGCTGACCTGGTCTTCCCCATGGCCCCCAAACATCTTCTGAGAGTCGCGAGTGCCGGTGGGGACGGGAAGGCCATCCTCCTGGCCGCCTTCGCGGAGGGACTGGAGAGTGAGGAGGAGCAGTTTGGAGTTCCGGATCCCTTCGGAGGGGACGATGAGACCTATGAGGCCACTTTCACGACCCTGGAGGCCCTGGTAACCGCTGCCCTGGACCGCCTCTCAAAGGAGGATCGGAAATGAGCGAGACGATTACCTCCCGCACCCGGCTCTTCGCCCTCCTGGGCGACCCGGTCTCCCACTCCTTCTCCCCCGTGATCCAGAATGCGGCCATGCGGGACCTCGGGTTGGACGGCGTGTATGTTGCTCTGAGAGCCGAGTCCCCCGAGGAGCTGGCGCCGCTCATGAGGGGCCTGGCCCGGGCCGGGGGTGGCGGGAACATCACGCTTCCACACAAAGAAAAGGCGGCCACCGTCCTGGATGTCCCATCCGCCGATGTCCGGAGAACAGGTGCATGCAACACGTTCTGGATCCAGGACGGTGAGATCCACGGGGACAATACGGACGTTGAAGGGTTCAGCAGAGCCCTGGAGGAGTTCCTGGGGGGGACCCCCGACGGGTACCGCGTCCTCGTCATGGGGGCCGGAGGATCGGCCCGGGCCTGCCTTGTGGCCCTGATGGATGGTGGCGTGGAAGATGTCCAACTCCTGAACCGGAGCCGGGATCGAGCCAGGGCGGTGGCCCGGAGGATCGGTGGTGAGCGGGTCAGGGTCCTGGACGACCGCATGGAGGTGGCTGGGAAGTCCTTCGACCTGGTCGTGAACACCACCCGTCTGGGTCTGGATCCGGACGACCCCCTTCCGCTGGAATTGGACCTCCTCGACCGCGCGGGGGCGGTGGTGGATCTGATATACGGTGCCGGCACGACCCCCTTCGTGACCCGGGCCCGGGAACTGGGGATCCGGGCCTCGGATGGCTCGGAGATGCTCGTCCACCAAGGTGCCGTTTCGTTCGAACGATGGTGGGGGGAGAAACCTTCCCTCGACGTCATGAGGGCAGCCCTGCACGCATTCCAGAACCCTTGAGTATCTCCGTTCTCGCCAGGGACCTGAGGGATCTCTTTCTACCAAAGGGATGTTTGGGGTGTAGGAATCGCATCCCCCCGGAAGACACCGTGGACCTGGTATGCGCATCATGCCGAGCCCGGCTGCGCCCGCCGCCACCTCCCTGCTGCGGCAGATGCCACTTCCCACTCGGTACGGCCCATCCTGCCGGAGAAGGCTGCCTTGAATGTGGCCGGTGGCCTTCCGCTTTGGCATCGGCCCGCGCCGCCACCGTGCTTGGTCAGGTGTCCGGGGCAATGGTCCACGCCCTCAAGTACCAGGGTTGGCGGAGTCTGGCGGAAGACATGGCGGACCGCATGGTCCCCTGGTGCCCGGCCCACCTGGACGACCCCGTGGTGGTGCCCGTTCCCACGACTCACTGGCGGCGACGCATCCGTGGGTACAATCAGTCGGCCCTCATCGGGGAGGCCGTCGCCCTGCGCAAAGGCCTTCCATTGAAGTCGGTCTTGTTCCGGACCGGCGGACGCACTCAGGTACACCTCGGGCCTCGGGAACGGAGCTCGAACGTACAGGGTGCTTTCAGGATGCGGGATGATTCCCGCTCCCGTATTCGGGACAGGAGCGTTATTCTGGTAGATGACGTCCTGACCACTGGAGCCACGGCCTTCTCTGCGGCCCAGTGCCTGGAGAATGCGGGTGTGGCATCGGTCCATTTGTTGACGTTCGCACGATCCCTCCCCTTCGCTGAGAAGGGGGCTCTTTCGGACGGACTGTAGTGGACAGACCACGAAAGACCACCAAGACTTCCTGAGCCAAGGAGTTCCCTTCCATGTCCCTTCGCGTCGCCATCAACGGATTCGGTCGTATCGGACGACTCGTGCTCCGAGCGGCAAAGCAGGCAGGCCGGACAGATTTGGATTTCGTGGCGGTCAATGACCTGACGGATAATCGGACACTGGCCCATCTTCTGAAGTACGACTCCGTCCACCGGTCGTATCCCGGGACTGTGGAAGCGACCGAAGGCGGGCTGAAGGTTGACGGTGACGAGATCCGGGTCTTCAGCGAACGGGACCCGACCCAGTTGCCTTGGGGAGAGCTGGGCGTGGACGTCGTCGTGGAGGCCACCGGGAAGTTCAGGGATCGGGAAGGGGCCGGGAAGCATCTTGCGGCCGGGGCCCGGAAGGTCATCATCAGCGCGCCCGCCAAGAAAGAAGACGTCACCATCGTGCTCGGGGTGAACGAGGAGATCTACGACCCTGCCAACCACCACATCATCTCCAACGCATCCTGCACGACGAACTGCCTGGCTCCGGTTGTGAAGGTCCTGCTGGACAGCTTTGGGATCCGGAGGGGGCTGATGACCACCATCCACGCTTACACGAACGACCAGGTCATCCTGGACATGCCCCACAAGGACCTTCGCCGGGCGAGGGCCGCGGGCATGTCCATGATCCCCACCACCACGGGGGCTGCCCGGGCTACGGCCTTGGTGATCCCGGAGGTGGAGGGCAAGATGGACGGGATGGCCATTCGTGTCCCCACCGCGGACGTCTCCCTGGTCGACCTCACCGTGGAGGTGGAGAAGGAGACGACGGCCGACGCAGTGAGAGATGCGTTCCGGAACGCGGCCGCGGGGCATTTGAACGGCGTCCTACACGTATCTGAAGAACCCCTGGTTTCCGTGGACTTCACGGGGCACCCAGCCAGCTCCATCGTCGATGCCCCCAGCACGGCCGTTATGGGCGGAAATCTGGTAAAGGTCCTCTCCTGGTACGACAACGAGTGGGGGTATTCTGAGCGGGTGGTAGATCTGATCAAATATGTGGGGGATCGCCTCTAGGGTCCCGGCCCGGGTGGGGGCTCCCAACATTGTACCGCCGGGGCATGATGGCCCCCTATTCAGGCGCGAGAATCGTGTAATGTCTTACGCTGGACCACGTATACAGGCGTGATGATGGCCAACGAGAAGGTCCACACAGAAAGGGGTGCACTTCCCCTGAGGGAAGCCGGGCCTCGGTTACCGCCTGATTTCGACGAGTGGTTCCGGGAGCACAGGCCGACCGTCTACCGGTACGTCCGGTTCAGGCTCGCCACTCGAGAGGCGGCGGAGGACGTCACGTCGGAGGTCTTCATGAAGGCACTCCGGGCCCTGGACCGGTACGACCCGAACCGGGCATCGCCCCGGACCTGGCTTCTCAGGATCGCCAGGAATGCGGTGACGGACCATCTCAGGTCGTTGAGGAGGAGATCCTCCCTCCATGTGTCCTTGGACCGGGTGCCCGACCTGGTCGCCGATGTGCCGACACAGGAGGAGAGGGTCCTGAGGGAAGAGCGAATCGAGATGATTCTGAACGCGAATCGCTCCCTGAGGCCGGCCGATCAGGAGATCCTTTCCCTGAGGTACGGGGCCGGTTTCAACAACCAGGAGATAGCCGAGGCGTTGGGTATCTCCGGTAATGCGGTGGCCGTCAGAGTCCACCGGGCTCTGGCGAGGTTGAAGGACACCGTAGAGAAACAACGCAGTGATAAGGATTCAAAATAGATGACACATCGAAGATCTCCCTCTGACGCGGAATTCTCCGCCGGTCTCCCTCCCGAACTCCAGGAGTTCGATCGGGAGCTTTCGGCACTCCGCATCGAGGAACGTCCCTCCTTCGGCCCGGAATTGGAGGGTGAGCTGATCCGGGAATGGAGGAGGGCCCCGGTCATCCGGGGAAATGGCAGCTGGGCCTGGAAGCGCACGCTCATGGCCGCCTGTCTCGCCTGCGTCATGATTGGCGGGATGGCGGTACCGGCAGCCCGCGCGTCTGTGGCCCGACTGGTTCGAACCGTCCTGGAAGAGGCCGCCCCGGTGTTGTTTTCCCCGGCCCAGGAACCGCAGTTGCCCGAGATCAGAGTGGCGGAACCGGAGGCCGCTCTTGGACCGGACGTTACCGCCAGCACAGAAGTCTCCGCCCCCGTGGTGGACCTGGAGAGTGAAACGCCCCAAACGGTCCCAGGGGACTTCAGGGAAGCCGAGTATTCCTATCCGGAGATCATGTTCAGACAGGAAGCTGAGAACACTATCGCTTCCTTCTATCCGACGGCCCTCCAGCGGGCCGGTGTCGGCGGCTCCGTCAAACTCCAGCTCTGGGTGGACGCCTCGGGTCGTGTGGACAACATCCAGATGAAAGAGGGGTCCGGTTATCAGAGTTTGAATGTTGCGGCCATGCGTGCGGCCAACGAGCTTCGATTTCGACCGGCTACCCGGGAGGGCACGCCGGTGGGGACCTGGGTGGAGTTCACGGTGAACTTCGTGCCGGCGAATCAGGGGGGTGGCGAACGCTGAACTCGTTCTGCTTCGGAGGTCCGGCAGAGGGAGAAGCCGCGGCCCAGGTGGAGTGACGGATCTCTTTCCGGTCCCCCCGGACTCATGTTGTGGGTCCGGGGGGGCTTTTCTATCTTCCCGCCGTCCCTCCTTCTCGTATTCCGGAGACCGGGCCAATGGCAGCCAAAACCGTCGCCGACCTGGCGGACGACCGAATCGCAGGAAGCCGAATCCTGGTTCGGGTAGACTTCAACGTTCCCCTGAGTCCTCAGGGCGAGATCACCGACGATACACGCATTGTCCGAGCCCTGCCCACCCTCTCGTACCTCCTGGAGCGGGGTGCGTCTCTGGTGGTCATGTCCCACCTCGGCCGGCCGAAAGGAAACGCCGACCCGGCCCTCTCCCTCCGGCCGGTCGCCGATCATCTGGCTACCCTTCTGAACGCCCCGGTTCATTTTTCCCCGGAGCTCATCGGCGATACGGCCATACATAACGTGGCCTCCGTCGGATCGGGAGAACTGATTCTTCTGGAGAACACGCGGTTTCACCCCGGGGAGACCAAGAACGATCCTGAGTTGTCCGCTGCCTTGGCTGAATACGGGGACCTCTTCGTCAACGATGCGTTCGGCACGGCCCACCGGGCCCACGCATCTACGGTCGGTGCTGCCGAGACCATCCGGGCGAAGGGTGGAGACGCTGTTGCCGGGTTCCTCATGGAGCGGGAGCTACGGTACCTGGGCACGGCTCTGGAGGCGCCGGAACGACCGTTCGTCGCGGTCTTGGGTGGAGCGAAGATCTCCGGGAAGATCGATGTGGTTCAAGCACTTCTTCCGCGTGTGGACCGCCTTCTCATCGGCGGAGCCATGGCGAATACCTTCTTCCAGGCCATGGGCCTCGAAACCGGCGAGTCCCTCGTGGAGCAGGACCGGGTTCATGTGGCCCGAGGCACCCTCCTGGATGCCGGAGAGACCATCGTTTTGCCGGTGGATTGCATCGTGGCGCATGAGATCTCTCCCGACGCACAGACGAGGGTGGTTGAGCGGTCCGGTGTAGGGTCCCATGAGCGGATCGGCGACATCGGGCCCGCCTCCTGTGCCCTCTTCAGGGAGGCGATCGCGGATGCTCGGACCGTGGTCTGGAACGGCCCCATGGGGGTGTTCGAGATGGATCCCTTTTCCGAGGGCACTCTTGAGGTCGCCAGAGCGGTGGCAGCGGCGACGGATGCTGGAGGGACCACCGTCGTCGGTGGTGGCGACTCGGTGTCGGCGGCCGAGAAGGCTGGCGTGTCCGAGCGTCTCAGCCACGTATCGACGGGTGGAGGTGCATCCCTCGAGCTTCTTGCTGGCTCGGTTCTGCCCGGCGTCGCCACCCTGGATGCGAAGATTGGAGAGGACCTATGACGATCAGACCCGTCATCGCCGGCAACTGGAAGATGCACCTCGGGCCCGAGGAGACCCGAGCCTTCTTCCGTGGCTTTTCTCCCTCGTTCTCCCAGGGTCAGGATCCGGAGCTCCTCCTCTTCCCACCCGCCCTCTCCTTGACAGCTGCTCTCGATGCCCGGCCGGAGGACCTCACCATCGGGCTGGGGGTCCAGAACCTCCATTGGGAGAGCTCGGGCGCTTTTACGGGAGAGCTCTCCGTCGCCATGGCGAAAGAGGCAGGGGCGACACATGCACTGGTCGGCCACTCCGAGCGGAGACACATCTTCGGGGAAACCGACGAAGAGGTCGGGCGGAAGGTGGCCTCGGTGTTCGACGGAGGATTGACGCCCGTCGTCTGTGTGGGAGAGACGCTTGAAGAACGGCGAGCTGGACGTTTGGAAGAGGTCATCCTCACCCAGTTGGAGGCATTCCTGCTGGTCATCCAGGCCCACCCCGGGGCGAGGATGCTTCTGGCATACGAGCCGGTCTGGGCGATCGGAACGGGAGAGACGGCGACCCCAGAGGATGCTTCTCAGGCCCACGAGATCCTTCGCCGCCGCTTGGCTTCGGCTCTCGGCCAGACCAGGAGCGGGGAAATCCCCATCCTCTACGGCGGTAGCGTCAAACCGGGGAATGCCGGGGAGCTCCTTGAAGCCCCGGACGTGGATGGCGTTCTCGTAGGCGGTGCGAGCCTCGATCCGGTCTCGTTCCAGGCCATCGCGGAAGCGGCCCCATACTAGGAGCCCGCAGAGGATCGACTTCCGTCCACCGGGTTGCAGCCGCCCCTTCGGCGATCCCGGGCGTACGGAGGTCTCACGGTCCCCACAGGGGCAGGAGGCCCGGGGCAGGAGGCTCGTCCCGTTGACACGAATCCGCAGGGCGGCGATTTTTTCTTGCTGTGCCACACTCCAATAGGATTGAGGGAAATGCTGTACACGCTCTTGCTGGCCCTTCTGGTATTCGACGGACTCTTCCTGGGAGTCGTGATCCTGCTCCAGTCCGGAAAGGGAGGAGGCCTCGCCGCGATGGGTGGTGGTGTATCCGCCACCGAGGGGATTCTCGCCGGCAGGCAGGCGACCACCGTCCTGACTCGGGCTACCTGGATCGCAGCCGGGATCTTCATGGGTCTGGCGCTGATTCTATCCATTCTCTCCTCCCGGGCTACGCAACCTCAATCCATCCTGATGGATGACCTGCAGCAAACGGCACCGGCCCCGGAGCCGATCCTCCCAGGCCTTACCGATCCGCCGGCTGGCGAGACCGGGACCCCGGGGGAGGGTGCCACGGAGCCCCCGCCCGCTGGGGACCCCGTCGGAGGATCGGGCGGGAATTAACCTTCCGAGCCCGGATCGGTTGTCACCCCTTCTGCCCCTGGATCCCCCTCTCGAGGCTTGAAAGAACCGAGCCCCCCTTCAGGGTCTGAGAAGACCCGAAGCTCTGCGTCCTTCCTGGTATCCGACCTGAACCGTGAGGACCTCCTGGAGATGTTCCGGGCCCTCGTCAGGGCCCGGGCCGCCGAGGAACGCCTGGAGTACCTCTTTCGGCAGGGACACATCGGAGGGGGACTCTATCGCTCTCTGGGCCAGGAGGGAGCGTCGGTCGGGGCGGCGTTCGCACTCCGGCGCAGGGATGACGGGAGAGGGGATGTCATCGCCCACACCATCCGGGATACCGGAGCCCTCTTCCTTTTCGGAGGGACACCCGGTGAGTATTTCCGGCAGTATCTCGCCAGGGCAACCAGCCCGACCCAGGGAAAAGAAGCCAACGTTCATTGGACGGACTTTCAACGAGGCTTCGTGGGGCCCGTGTCGCCCCTCGGCACCATGGTGGGCGTAATGTCCGGGATCACTCTCTCCTTCAAGATCCGTGAGGAGCCCCGAGTGGGTATGGTTTTTTACGGGGATGGCGCGTCGTCCACGGGGGCGTGGCACGAGGGAGTGAACTTCGCCGGGGCACAGGGATGTCCGATGATCGTGGTGGTGACTTCCAACGGGTACGCGTTTTCGACGCCCACCCGGAAGCAGACCAGGGCCGCCAGCTTCTCCCTCCGGGCCACAGGGTACGGGATCGCGGGTGAGACGGTGGACGGAAACGATGTTCTGGCGGTGTACGAAGCCGCACGGCGGTCAGTAGATCGGGCCCGGGAAGGGAAGGGGGTCACCCTCCTGGAGCTTCGAACCTACCGGAGGAAGGGACACGCCCAGCACGATCCCCAGGAGTACGTCCCGCCCGAGGAGATCGAAGCGTGGGAGGCAAGAGATCCTATCCACCTTTTCCGTGAGAGTCTTCTGAAGAGGGGGTGGGCCCAGGAGGGGGAACTCACCGGCCTGGAGGAGAGTGCGGCCACAGAAATGCGTGAGGAGGCCGAGAGGGCGGTCCTGGATCCCTTTCCTCCTGGAGAAGAGGCCTTGGAAGGAGTCTACACCGACCTCCCCACGCCTCCTCACTGGACGCGGCCTCCCACCCCGACCCCTGGAGCGCATGGGCCGTGGATCCTCAGGGATCGGGAAGTCGATCATGGCTGACCCCCCGCGTCAGGATACCTCCGTGGTACCGCCCCGGCCGGACCACCTGCGCAAGACGGAGCGAGGCGAGGTGGTCACCTTCCTCGAGGCCATCAGTGAGGCCCTTTGGGAGGAGATGGTCCGGGATGAGGCCGTTTTCCTCATGGGCGAGGATATCGGTGTGTTCGGGGGGGCGTTCAAGGTCACCAAGAGCTTCCAGGAGGCGTTTGGCCCCAACCGCGTGATCGACACCCCGATCTCAGAAGTGGGGTTCACTGGCGCTGCAGCAGGAGCTGCGCACATGGGGCTCAGGCCGGTGGTGGAGATCCAGTTCATGGATTTCATCGCCCCAGCCGTAGACGTGATCACGAACTACCTGGCCACCTCCCTGTACCGGGGGAGTGGCCCCATGCCGGTGGTCATCCGCGGTCCCGTGGGAGGTGGCAACAGGGGAGGCCCATTCCATTCCCAGAACGTGGAGATGCTCTTTTTCCACACTCCTGGCTTGAAGATCGTTTACCCCAGCAATCCCTATGACGCGAAGGGCCTTCTCAAGGCGGCGATCCGAGACGACAACCCGGTGATCTTCCAGGAGCATAAGGGCCTTTACCGGGCCCCCGCCATCAGGGAAGTCCTCCCCCCGGGGGATTTCACCGTCCCCATCGGCGAAGCGAGGGTTCTCCAGGAGGGGGTAGACGTCACGTTGGTAACGTATGGGATGATGGTCCACCGGAGCATGGAGGCTGCGCGGATCCTGGAGGGGGAGACAGGGGTTGAAGTGGAGGTCCTGGATCTCCGTACCCTTCTGCCTCTGGACGAGGAGGCCATCGTCCGGAGTGTGAAGAAGACCGGGAAGCTTCTTGTGGTGCATGAGGACACGCGAACCGGGGGAATTGCCGGGGAAATCTCCATGCGGGTGAATGAGCGGGCGTTCGAGTGGTTGGACGGCCCCATACTCAGGGTCACTTCAGTGGATTCCCCGGTTCCGTACTCTGGGACGCTGGAGGACTACTTTCTCCCCCAGGTCCAGGACATCGTGGCAGCGGCTCGCTATCTTGCAGAGTACTGAGGCCAACCTAAACTGAGTGGAGGCCGCTCCCGGGATAGACGGGGGCAGAGCCGCTTGTTCGAGTACGAGGCGGTCGAACCGAACCCAAGCCGGAGTGAGCAGGGTGGCGCGCATCGAAGTTCCCATGCCCCAGATGGGCGAGTCCATCGCCGAGGGCACGGTTTCCAGATGGTTGAAGCAGGTGGGAGAGGGTGTCCAACGGGACGAGCCCATCCTCGAGATCTCGACGGACAAGGTGGATGCCGAGATCCCGTCGCCATCGGATGGAACCCTGGTGGAAATCGCCGTGGCGGAGGGAGAAACGGTGGAAGTAGGCACGATCGTGGCCTACATCGATCCCGAGGGTGGAGAAGTGGCTGTGACCCCCTCGGCCGAGGAGGAGCCCCCTCCAACCGCGGACCAGGCACCGGAGGGTTCTCCCCCTCCCGCCGCCGCGCCGGATCCGGCTCCCGAGCCGAGCGCTGAAAGCCCTCAAGGCCTCGAGACTGCCGAAGACCGCCTACGGACCCGTTCCACCCCGGTGGTGAGGAAGATTGCCGAGGAACATGGTGTGGACCTCTCCGCGGTATCGGGGACGGGCCATGCTGGTCGGGTCACCAAACAGGATATCCTCGCACACATTGAGGCGGAGCCCGCGGCGCCGGAAGCCTCCCCTGAGGTAATCCCCACTCCTGCAGCCGCCGTGCCCCCGACGAGCCGCCCCTCCCCCACCCCGGAGGCTCCTTCGGATCTCTGGAAGGCCTTCTATGGGCAGGTCCGGCATCCGGAGTTCCCGGTCCGCCAAGCCGACCGGGTCGAGGCCATGGACAAGATCCGGAGGCTCACCGCCGAGCACATGGTCCTGGCAAAGAGAGTGGCGCCGCACGTCCACTCCTTCATTGAGATCGACTTCACCCAGGTGGACGAGATCCGGAAGGCCAACAAGGCCCGTTGGGCCGAGCAGGGTGCGAAGGTTTCCTTCACCGCTTTCGTGGTCTGGGCCTGTTCCCGCCTCCTGAGGGAGTTCCCTATGATCAATGGGACGATCTCGGGGAACAACCTCATCTTCCGAGGGAACGTGAACATGGGGGTTGCCGTCGACCTGGACCCGGGGCTCATCGTGCCCGTCATCCACGACGCCGACGAGCTCAGCCTGGTGGGGATCGCAAAAAAGATCGTCGACTTGGCGGATCGCGCGCGAAGCCGCCGTCTGAACCCAGAAGAGATTCAAGGGGCAACGTTCTCTCTCACGAACCCCGGCGTACTCGGGACCCTCGCCGGGACCCCGGTCATCCCGAAGGGAACGGCTGGGATCCTCGGAACGGGCGCCATCGAGAAGCGGGTGGTGGTCGTGGAGGACCCCTCGACTGGCACCGACGCGATGGCGATACGGAAGCGGGCGATATTCACGCTTGGTTACGATCATCGGATCGTCGACGGGGCTGACGCTGCCCGGTTCCTGGCGCGCCTCCAGGACCTTATGGGGGCATTTCCGGAGGATGCCTGAGGAGGACGGCTCGCGGTCGTTAGAGGTGCGGGTCCTCGGGACCGTCCCTTACCGGGAGGGGTTGGCCTTTCAGGAGGCACTGGTGGGGCGGAGACGGTCGGGTGAGGTCCCGGACCAACTCCTCCTTCTGGAACACCCCCACGTGATTACCTTGGGTTCTTCTTCCCAGGAAGAGAACCTCCTCCTCAGTCCATCGGAGCTGGAGGCCAAAGGCGTCCAGCTGTTCGATGTGGGCCGGGGAGGGGACGTGACCTACCATGGCCCCGGCCAACTCGTGGGGTATCCCGTTCTCGACCTGCGCCCGGACCGGAAGGACCTCCACCAGTATCTCCGAGACCTCGAAGAGGCCCTGATCCGCGCCCTGAGGTGCTTCGGGATCCACGCCGGGCGGGAGGAAGGCCTCACGGGAGTCTGGGTACCCCAGGGGAAGCTCGCAGCCATCGGTGTGCGGGTCTCGTCCGGGTGGATCACCTCCCACGGTTTCGCCCTGAACGTCGATCCGGACCTGGATCATTTCTCTTCCATCATCCCCTGTGGAATCCAGGACCGCCCCGTCACTTCCATGGCCAGACTCCTCGGCCGCCCGGTCCAGGTCCGTGAGGTCCTGCCCTTCGTCATTCAGGCCTTCGAAGAGGTATTCGGCCTGGCATCGGTTGTTGTCTAGACAACAAATCGGAGGGGAGGAGGCCAGGGTGTCCAACCGCTCCCCACCGGAAAATAAAATCAAAAAAACCTCTCCATGAATTTCCCGGAAAGACAAGGATTTCTCCTTCAATACCATTTGTTTATGGTTTGCCGATCCGGGGAACGGGATGGCCGGGGCCACCTCCGTAAGTCTAATGATATGAAAGTGTTACCGTCTAATCGGTGAAATATCGCCCCTGGGTGACGAGATCCTTGACCCAGCCGAGGAATAGTTGAATAGTGTTTCTCGCGACCCTGATGCGGCCTGCGGAAACGATGGCGATGGTCATCCTCTTGCAGATCAGGGAAGCAAGCCAACGGACGGGACGCCGTCGCGATGGCAGCCAGTCGGGTCTTGGAGCCAGGCTGGCCGGCGGAGAGGTCGCTGGTCTCCGTCGAGGCCCCGCAAGCTTCGGGGCGCCTGATCCGCGGACCGCGCGGTTAGGGTAAGGGGATGAGAGTTCGGCCGCCTGCACGTTAGGTGGATCCAAGAGCGAACCGAGTCCTGCCAGCGCAAAGAGAGAGCCCCGGAGGCGGCGTGCCGTGCCGGGGCTTTTTCGTTTCTATATTCTTCCGTAGCCTCCAGCATTCTGCTCTTCCGTCGCGAGGCCCGCTCTACTCCCTACCTCACGGCCCTACGCCAGGAGGAAGATCCTCAAAAAAGTCCAGAAACTTCTCCCGCTTTTCCCTCTGGACCTCCAGCCAGGCGGGGAACCCGGAGCTCACCAGACCCCCCGACTGATCCTGCTGTTTCGCCGCCCGAACGGCCAGGTGGTTCGCGTATTCATTCCGGGGGTGGCCGGCATGCCCCCTCACCCACGTCCATTCGATCTGATGCCGCTCCACCGCCCGGTCCAACTGCTTCCAGAGTCCGAGGTTTTCCGGAGGGCCGGTCTTCCTCCTCCACCCCCTGGCTTTCCACCCACCCACCCACTCTGTGATGCCCTTGACCAGATACTGGCTGTCGGAGACGAACCTCACCCGGCAGGGTCGTTTCAATAGTCCGAGTCCCACGATTGCACTTCTGATGGCCATTCGGTTATTCGTCGTGCCCCCCTCCGAGACCCAGTAGTCCCTCCGCTCCCAGTGGGTCCCCTTCCAGAACTCCACCAATCCCGCCGCACCCCCAGGGTTGGCCCGGTCCTGAAACTGGTTGCCAAGGCAGGATTCGTCAGCGTGGATCGTGACCTCTGGAAGTCGAACCATTCGAAAGCATGGGATCAGGGACTGGTGAGGCTGGGCGTCAGCCGGCGCGGGGGGCCCGCGCGGGAAGTATAGCCGAAGCCCTCGCTTGACGACCAGTGAGGCTTCCGTACATTCCCGCCCGTGGAGGTCGCGATGTCCTCGAGGAGTCGGACCATGCCTCCCTGGGTCCGACATTTCCCCGGGACATGCCTCCCTCGATCACCCTTCAGTCTTTCGAGCGTTCCGTGATTCCGAACCCATCTTCCAGTTCGGCTTACCTCCTCCTCGAGGATGGCAAGGCTTTTCCAGGCTACTCTTTGGGGGCCCAGGGCACGACCCTCGGCGAGGTGGTCTTCAACACCTCCATGACGGGATACCAGGAGATCCTGACCGACCCGTCCTATGCCGGCCAGCTGGTCACCATGACCTATCCCCTTCAGGGCAACTACGGTGTGAACCGAGAGGACTCGGAGTCTCAAGGACCCCAGGTCTCGGGCTTTGTGGTGAGGGAGGCGTCTCGGATCTTTTCCTCCTGGCGCGGTGAGGGCACCCTGGATCAGTACCTCCTCGAACATGGGGTGGTGGGGATACAAGGGGTGGACACGCGAGCCCTCACGCGGCACATCCGTGCGGAGGGGGCCATGCGGGGTGCCATCGCGCCGGGTTCCGCGTCAGCCGAGGCCTTGATGGAACGGATCGAGGCCCATCCCAGGATGGAGGGTTTGGACCTGGCATGTGGCGTGTCCACACCGAGTCGTTACGAGGTGGCTGCGGTGGGGCGGGAGAGATTCCACGTGGTGGCGTACGACTTCGGGGTCAAGGCCCATTCTCCGAAGCTCCTCTCCGAAAGGGAATGCCGGGTCACCGTGATTCCGGCGGAGACTTCGTTGGCTGAAATCCTGGAGGGAAAGCCCGACGGGCTCTTCGTCTCCAATGGGCCTGGGGACCCCGCGGCGGTAGAAAAGGCCCAGGACGCCATCCTGAGCCTCTCGGAGCGGGGCACCCCCGTGTTCGGGATTTGCCTGGGCCATCAGTTGATCTCCAGAGCCTTCGGAGCCCGCACCTACAAGCTCTCGTTCGGGCATCACGGCGGAAACCACCCGGTTCGACGCCTCCAGGGCGGTGCCGTGGAGATCACGGCCCAGAATCACGGCTTCGCTGTCCAGAAAGATGAAGGAGGGGCGATAGCCGATGCACCGGACCTCGAGCTCACGCACGTGAATCTCTACGATGACACCGTCGAAGGAGTCGCTCACAGAAGCCGTCCGGTATTCTCGGTTCAGTACCATCCCGAGGCGGCCCCGGGCCCCCACGACAGCCGCTACCTCTTCGATCAGTTCATCGCCCTGATGGATCGGGCCGAAGGGGCATGAGAGTTTTGAGGCTTGACGGTACCGGGAGGAGTGCGTTACCCTCCCTGCCCTCGCTGATTCCGCCAGTCGTTAACTGGTCCGAGTCACGCACTTAGAGCACCGCGGCGGTCCATCAGTGGACCGACTGCAACCCCGTTTTCCAGGTTGGATCGGAGGGGGCTCACCCTCCCGGAGGAATGGATGACGAAGGCGGACCTAGTAGAACAAGTCGCGGAGGCCATCGGGCCGGGCATTACCAAAAAAGATTGCGCCCTGGTGGTGGATGGGTTCCTCAATGCCGTGAAGCTCGCCCTATCCCAGGGTGAGAACATCGAGATCAGGGGGTTTGGGACCTTCAAGGTCCGCCAGCGGAAGTCACGGATGGCCAGGAACCCCCGAACGGGAGACTCCGTCGAGGTGCCGTCCCGCTCCGTCCCGGTATTCAAGCCATCCAAACACCTTCGCGCGAAGGTCGCGGGGCCAGCCCGAGTGGGAGAGTTCTGAGGCGAAGCACACGGCGGACCCTGAGCCTGGAGGCTTCCGACGGAGCTGCCAGGACGATCTCGAATGAATTGCAGGAGCCGGGGCTGGATCGCTCCCCGGCTCTCTTTCTTTTTTTTAACGAACCTCCCACCGTGAGCATCTCTCATCTGTGAAGGATCTGGCCCAGGAGGGGCGAACGCCCGACGAGGCGCTGGTCGAACGGGCCCGAGGAGGGGACCCCCGGGCCATGGACGAGCTGGTGAAGAGACATCACGCCAGCGCGTACCGGATCGCCTTGGGGATCCTGAGGGATGAGGACGGTGCGGCTGATGTTGCCCAGGATGCCTTCCTCAAGGCGTTCCGGGGGCTGGATACGTTCCGCGGGGAGGCGTCCTTCCGGACCTGGCTCCTGACGATTGCCAGGAACGAAGCCAGGGGATTTCTGAGGAAGGCGGCACGAAGGAAGGAATCCGGACTGGATACGGCCGGACCCCTGGCCTCCAGCGAGGAGAGCCCCGAGGAGGCCCTGCAGGCAGGGCAGGAATCCCGGCGAATGGCGGCGTTGTTGGATAGACTCCCCGAGAAGCAGAGGCAGGCAGTCACGCTACGGATCTACGAGGGGCTAAGCTTCAGAGAGGTCGGAGCCATAATCGGGTCCAGTGAAGGAGCAGCCCGCGTGAATTACCACCACGGGATCAAGAGGTTGAGGGAGATGCTTCGATGAACCGGCGAACCTGTGAAGATATCCGGGACCTATTGCCGGACTGGATCCTGGGGACCCACCCCCCGGAGATCGCAGTGGCCGTGGAGGAACACCTCACCGGGTGCGCCGACTGCCAGGCGGAGGATAGGGTCTTGCGATCTTTCCTCGCTTCCCGCCCTGTGCCCCCGGCCGGACTCGAGGAGAGGATCAAAGCTCGAGTGAGAGAAGACCTGGCGGCCAGGGCCACGCTGAAAGGCGAACGGTCAGATCCCGACGTGATCCCACTCTCCCGGTGGTCCTCTTGGACGCCGGCGTGGGCCCTCTCTGCAGCCGCGGTTGTGATCCTTTCCCTCGGGATTGGTGTCATTTGGAACGGGGAGGACCTTCCGGAGGTGGAACAAGGCCCTGTCCAGGTCGCCTCCGAAGAACCCCTTCCGGAGGCTTGGCTGTGGGATGATGGGTTGGTGGCCGGCGCTCCGATCTACGATGGCCTGACCGATGAGGAGTTGGAGGCCCTGATAGAGGAGTTGGAAGGATGAAACGGTATACAGTGCTGGTGATACTGGGACTGGCGCTGGCGTTCGAGCCGGCCCCGACTCTCGCCCAGGTCAGGGCCCAAGGAGGCCAACGCCAACAATTGGAGCGCAGGCTTCAGCAAGGGTTCGGTCGTCTCGTTCAGACCGAGCTCGGTCTGAACGCCGAACAGATAGCCCCCCTCCAGGCCATCATGCAGTCCTTCCGAGGCGACCGTCAGGCCGTTTACCAAGCCCAGGCGGCTCTCCGGTATCGTCTCCGGGACCCGAGCTTGGCGGAGGTCTCGGATGAATCGGCACGGGAGGTCCTGGGGGAGATGATCCGGGTCCAGGAGGCCGAGCTGGATCTGTACAGGAGAGAACAAGCCGAGCTCCTGACGGTTCTCACCCCGAATCAACTCGTGCGGTTCTACAAGATCCGGGACGATTGGGGGAAACGCATCCAGGACCTCAGACGGCCAAGGGGGCCCGGTGGACCCGGTGGAAGACCCGCCGGCCCACCGGGAAGTGGCGGTGGGCGCCGCCCCTTCTAAGGAGGAGCGACCGCTTCAAGGGATCGGTAATCGTGTCCGTTGACCTGGGGGTCTTCCGGGTCTAACCTTTCTGTGGAGGGCGTGGCGCCCTCCCTTTTTTTTGTCCGAATGATCATACGAACGCTCTTCTTCGCCTCCTATCGGGAACTGCTGGGAACGGGCCAACTGAGCCTGGAGCTGGCAGAGGCCGCCACCGTCAACGACCTCCTGGAGGAAGTCCGGCGTCGGGGGGTGGGGGCCGCCCAACTCCCGGCGGACCCGGTTGTAGCGGTGAACCGGGAGTTCGCCTCGATGGATACGGTGTTGACAGACGGTGACGAGGTCGCGTTGGTCCCGCCTGTCGCCGGAGGTTGACCCTTGGCCCGATCCGGGATAACCCAGGAGGCCATCCGGCCCGACGATCTTCTCGCCGGTTTCCCATCCACCGCCGATGGCGCGTTGCTCCTCTTCCTCGGTGTAGTGCGGGACCATAACGATGGCAGATCGGTCAGAGGGCTGGTGTACGAGGCATACCAGGAGATGGCCGAAGAGACGCTTGGCCGAATCGCCCAGGAGGCGGAGGAGCGGTTCGACACGGACCGGGTCCTGGTCCTCCACAGGGTGGGAGAGCTCGGCGTGGGAGAGGTGAGCACAGCGATTCTGGTGGCCACGCCCCATCGGGAAGAAGCGTATGGGGCCTCTCGGTATATCATCGAGGAGATCAAGAAACGTCTTCCGGTCTGGAAGCAGGAGGAGTACGTGGATGGGGAGCGGGCGTGGGTGAGAGGGCACGTGCCCGGATCGGAAGGAGTCGAACACGGGGTGGGTGGTGGCGAAGGGCAGGGGAGCGCATGAAGACCCAGGAGAACCCCGCGAACGGCCTTGTGGATTCGTTCGGCAGGAGGGTCGAGTACCTCCGGATTTCGGTCACGGACAAGTGCAACCTCCGATGCGTCTACTGCATGCCGGAGGAAGGCTTGCCCTGGCTGAAAAAGGATCAGCTGCTGACGTACGAGGAGATCCGAGACATTGTCGGAGTCCTTGCTCCCCTGGGTCTGAAGAGGGTTCGCCTTACCGGGGGTGAACCGTTGGTGAGACAGGACCTCCCCCAACTGGTGGAGCTCCTGGCGAGGGTCCCGGGCATCGACGACCTCTCTATCTCCACGAATGGGGTCCTCCTGGACGGCCTCGCGTCCTCCCTGAAGGCAGCGGGTGCCACCCGGGTGAACATCTCCCTGGACTCGTTCAGGAAAGACCGCGTGGATGCGTTGGCCCGGCGAGCAGGGACCTACGAGCGGGTCCTGGCAGGCCTGAGAGCGGCGGAACAGGCGGGTCTGGGACCCATCAAGATCAATGTCGTGCTGATCAAGGGAAAGAACGACGACGAGATCGTGGACTTCGCCGAGGTGACCCGCACGCATCCCTGGCATGTTCGGTTCATCGAGATCATGCCCACAGGATCCAATCTCGACCTCAGTGACCAGAACTTCCTCTCTTGCCAGGAAGCGCTCGCCATGCTCAGGGAGGTGGCTGAGCTGGAGCCTACGCAGGGGCCTTCGGGGAACGGCCCCGCCTCGTACTTCCGCTTCTCCGGGGCGATGGGCACAATCGGGGTGATCACTCCCATGAGCCACTCCTTTTGTGACGGATGCAACCGGCTCCGCTTGACCGCTGACGGGATGCTCCGGCCATGCCTGTTCGGGGACCTCCAGGCCAACCTCCGAGACCCCCTCAGAGCCGGTGAGGACCTTCTGCCGATCATCCGAAATACCCTTAAGATCAAGCCGGAAAGGCACGATCTGATCCCGGGAAGCGACCTGGGCTCCGGCGGTCTAATCGCCCTCTCTCAAACGGGCGGCTGAGCCCCGGCACCGGGGCTGGGTGATTTTCTTCACAAATATCTCCCAAACCACGTTGACACCCCCATAACCCCCCCCGTAGGTTGCCGCGGGAGCACCTGTGTTTACTCCATTCCTCGGACTGTAGGGAACGTTATGGTCAACAAGATTACGGTAATCGGCGGCGGCCACGTTGGTGAGAGCTGCTCCCTTCTGGCGAGCCAGCAGGAGCTGGCCAAGGAAGTCATCCTCCTGGACATCCTCGAGGGCGTCCCGATCGGGAAGGGCCTGGACCAGTGGGAAGCGGCTCCTGTCCTGGGTTTCGACACCCGTGTCAGAGGCACCAACGACTGGGCCGACACGGCAGGCACGGACATCTTCATCATGACCGCCGGTGTCGCTCGGAAACCCGGCATGGACCGTGAGGATCTCCTGAAGATCAACGCCGGGATCGTGAAGTCTTGCGCCCAGAAAATGAAGGAATACGCGCCGGACTCCATCATCATCGTCGTTTCCAACCCTCTCGACGTCATGGCCTATGTGGCCTTCGAGAACTCCGGATTCCCAAGAGAGCGCGTCTTCGGCATGGCAGGGATCCTGGACACTGCCCGGTTCCGCTCCTTCCTGGCTCTCGAGATGGACGTGAGCGTCGAGGACATCCAGGCCCTGGTCCTCGGCGGCCATGGTGACAGCATGGTACCGCTGGTAAGCTACGCCTCGGTGAGCGGGATCCCTCTCACCTTCTTCCTGGACAAGGAAACCCTGGATCCCATCATCACGCGTACCCGGAAGGGTGGCGGAGAGATCGTTGGGTATCTCAAGACCGGAAGCGCCTACTACGCACCGGCCGCCGGGGCGGTCCAGATGGCCGAAGCCATTGTGAAGGACAAGAAGCGGATCTTCCCGTGCTCCTGCTACCTCCAGGGCGAGTATGGCCAGGAAGGGCTCTTCATCGGCGTGCCCTGCAAGGTCGGGAAGGGTGGTATGGAGGGGATCATCGAGGTGCCCCTCTCGGACGACGAGAAAGCCGCGCTGGACAACAGCATGAATGCTGTCAAGAAGACCATGGACGAGCTCGCCAATTTGGACTACTAGCGGGGAGTAGGCGGCTACGGCGGTCCGGCCCAAGCACGGATTCTGCAGTAGTCGTCAGAACAGGCCAGCGGGGTGGCTCCGGTATGGCCGGAGCCACCTCCCCTCCAAGGCTACCTGAGCACCGGGAGATACGATGCGTCGGGTCATAAGTCTCTACCGTACATCGGTGGGGAAGAAATTCTACATGGCTGTGTCGGGTGCGATCCTCATTGGATTCCTCGTCGCGCACATGGTCGGGAACCTGAAGATGTACATGGGGGCCGACTCCTTCAATCACTACGCGGAGTTCCTGAGGGATGGATCTTCAGGCTCGTCCTCCTGGGGTGCGTGGGCCTCCACATGCTCTCGGCGTGGCAGGTCTACACCCAGAGCCGGAACGCCCGAGGGAGCAGTTATGCAAAGGAGGAGTCGCTTTCCTTTGCCTACGCGGTGGGGAGGGGTGATCATCGGCACCTTCGTGATCTATCACTTGCTGCATTTCACCGTCGGAAGCGCTCACCCCGAGTTCGTTCACGGGGAGGCCTACCAGAACGTGGTTCTCGGCTTTCGGAGTCCCCTGATCGTCGGCTTCTACATTCTGGCCCTGGTGATGGTGACGTTCCATGTCTATCACGGGCTATGGAGCGCTTTCCAGACGGTCGGCGCGAATCATCCGAAGTACAACCCCTACCGGCGGCCTCTGGCCCTGGTTGTGGCTCTCCTGCTCTTCCTCGGGTTCATGACGGTCCCGGTCGGAGTCATGGCAGGGTTCCTGACGATCTGAGGTTCCGGCAACGGAGCCCTACGCATACGAGTGGAGGATTCTGGGGATATGGAGCTCAACGCAAAAATTCCATCCGGCCCCATCGATCAGCACTGGACCAACCACCAGTTCGAGATGAAGCTGGTGAACCCTGCCAACAAGCGGAAATACGATGTGATCGTGGTGGGGTCAGGGCTGGCGGGAGCAGGGGCCGCGGCCACCATGGGTGAGCTGGGCTACAACGTACGGGTATATACCTACAACGATTCGGCCCGAAGAGCCCACTCCATCGCCGCTCAGGGAGGCATCAACGCCGCGAAGAACTATCAGAATGACGGTGACAGCATCTTCCGGCTCTTCTACGATACCGTGAAGGGCGGGGATTTCCGGTCCCGGGAATCGAACGTATACCGCCTGGCCGAGGTGAGCGAGAACATCATCGACCAGGCCGTGGCCCAGGGCGTACCCTTCGCCCGGGAGTACGGGGGACTCCTGGCCAATCGGTCATTCGGTGGCGCTCAGGTGTCGCGGACCTTCTACGCCCGGGGCCAGACGGGGCAGCAGCTCCTGCTGGGGTGCTATCAGGCACTTCAGAAACAGGTTCATGCTGGGAACGTCAAGGTGTTCTCCCGTCACGAGATGATGGATGTCGTAGTGGTAGACGGGGTAGCCAAGGGGGTGGTCGTGCGGGACCTGGTGAGCGGTCGGGTCTACTCCGACGCCGCCGACGCGGTGGTCCTGGCCACCGGCGGTTACTCGAACGTGTTCTACCTCTCCACCAACGCCAAAGGGTGCAACGTCACCGCGGCGTGGCGGGCACACCGCAAGGGTGCCGGCTTCGCCAACCCCTGCTACACCCAGATCCACCCCACCTGCATCCCGCCCTCGGGGGAGGAGCAGTCCAAGCTCACCCTCATGAGCGAGTCGCTCCGCAACGACGGGCGCATCTGGGTTCCGGCCGCCGAGGGCGACATCCGGGCCGCCGGCGACATCCCTGAAGGGGAGCGGGATTACTACCTGGAGCGGTTCTATCCCTCCTTCGGGAACCTGAGCCCGCGGGACATCTCGAGCCGCCGGGCCAAGGAGATGGTGGACACGGGCCACGGGGTGGGGGAGCTGCGGAACGGGGTCTACCTGGACTTCAAGGACGCCATCAACCGGCTCGGGGAAGGGGCCATCCGGGAGCGGTACGGGAACCTCTTCGCCATGTACGAGAAGATCACCGGTGAAGACCCGTACAAGGTGCCCATGCGCATCTATCCGGCGCCCCACTACACCATGGGCGGTCTCTGGGTGGACTACAACCTCCAGACCAACGTTCCCGGGCTCTTCGCAGCCGGAGAAGCCAACTACAGCGACCACGGCGCCAATCGCCTGGGAGCCTCGGCCCTCATGCAGGGCATGGCCGACGGATACTTCGTGCTTCCCCTCACCATCGGGGATTGGCTGGCCCGGGTCACCCCTGGCGACTACGACGTGGAGAACGCGGCCTTCAAGGACGTGGAGAAGGCGGTGAAGGTGAAGATGGACAGCCTCCTGGCGGTGGGCGGGAAGCAGTCCGTGGACACCTTCCACCGGCGCCTGGGCAAGATCATGTGGGACAACTGCGGCATGAGCCGGGAGGAACAGGGGTTGAAGGGGGCCATCAAGGACATCGGGGAGCTCCGGGAGGAGTACTGGAGCGACGTCCGGGTCCTGGGCAACGGCGAGTCCTTCAACCAATCCCTTGAGAAGGCGGGGCGGGTGGCGGACTTCATGGAGTTTGCCGAGGTCATGTGCTACGACGCCCTCCACCGGGACGAGTCCTGCGGCGCCCATTACCGGGTGGAGCACGTGGACGAGGAAGGAGAAGCGAAACGGGACGACGAGAACTTTGCCTTCGTCTCGGTATGGGAGTTCAAGGGAGTTGGAGAGGAGCCGGCCCTCCACAAGGAGGACCTGGTCTTCGAGAACGTGGCCCTCTCCACGAGGAGCTATAAATAATGGACCTCACACTTCACGTCTGGCGGCAGAACGGCCCTTCAGAAAAAGGCCGCTTCGAGATCCTCCCCGCCCGCGGGATCAGCGAGCACATGTCCTTCCTGGAGATGCTCGACGCGGTCAACGAGGACCTGATCAGTGAAGGCAAGGAGCCCATCGCCTTCGATCACGATTGCCGTGAGGGGATCTGCGGGACCTGCGGCATGATGATCAATGGCGTGCCACACGGCCCTCTGGAGCAGACCACGGCCTGCCAGATCCACATGCGCCACCTGAAGGGGGCCACGGAGGTCTGGATCGAGCCGTGGCGGGCCAAGGCGTTTCCCATCATCAAGGACCTGGTGGTGGACCGGAGCGCCATGGACCGGATCATCGAGGCCGGAGGGTACGTCTCGGTCCGAACCGGGTCAGCCCAGGACGCGAACGCCACGCCCATCGGGAAGATGGACGCCGACATGTCCATGGACGCGGCCATCTGCATCGGGTGCGGGGCCTGCGTTGCGGCTTGCCCGAACGCGTCGGCCATGCTCTTCACCTCGGCGAAGATCGGCCACCTGGGCTTCCTGCCCCAGGGCCAGCCGGAGCGGTTGGACCGGGCCCTGAGCATGGTCCAGGTCCACGACGACGAGGGCTTCGGGAACTGCACCAACCACGGCGCGTGTCAGAACGCCTGCCCCAAGGGCGTGAGCGTGGACTTCATCGCCCGCCTGAACCGGGACCTGGTGAAGGCGACGCTGACACAGAAGCCTTACGAGATCAAGGCGGTCTGAGCCCAACCGGACGCGGCCGTTGCCGGAACAGGGAGGGATTCACCACATTCCATCTTCCACGGGGGTCGACCCTTCCGGGCCGGCCCCCGTTCCGTTCTGGAGCTGAACGCTCGGATCGGACCCAGCTGCCGCCGAATGCGGCCCGCGGTGGGCGGACGGCTGTTGCTCCGCGACCGTACCCACGCAGGAGAACTCCATGGCGCTCCACCTTCCCCGGCACCGGACCAGATCCCGGATGACTTGTGGCCTCCCCTTGGCGGTCGCGCTCTTGCCTTCCTTGGCCTTCGGCCTGACTGGCTGTGCCGCGGGCGGCTCGGGTCCCCCTCCGGACATCGCTCAGATGGCCTTCGCGCCCGAGCTGGAGATCGATCTGAGCCAGATGACGGTCACCGACGACGGGATCTACTACCAGGACGTGGCGGAGGGGACCGGGGACGAGGTCCGCTGGAACCGGCGGGTCACCCTTCACTACATGGGCTGGCATCCCGACGGCACGCTCTTCGACTCGTCCCTGGCTTCCGGAGGCCCCATCCGCTTCACGGTGGGGAACCGGGAGGTCATCCGGGGATGGGAGCTGGGGATCCAGGGCATGAAGGAAGGCGGGCGCCGCCGCCTGGTGATCCCGCCCAGGCTCGGGTATGGATCTCGGGGCCTCCGAGGAGTGGTTCCCGGGAACGCGGTGCTGGTGTTCGAGGTACAGCTTCTGGAAATCGGGGAGTAGCGGACTGCTGCCTCCTGGGAACGCATCCGGCAGGACATGGAGAATGGTTTTGAGATCTCGAATACAGACTGGGCGCTCGCCCGCTGGCATCCTGGCACTGGGTATCCTGGCACTGGGCCTTTCCGCTTGCGGTAGCGATGACTCCACCGGGCCCAAGGACCCCACGGAGCTGGAGTTCGCCCCTGAACTGGGCGTAGACCTGAGTCAGATGACCAAGACCGCCTCCGGCCTGTACTGGCAGGACCTGGTGGTGGGATCTGGGGCGGAGGCGGAAGCCACCAGCATGGTCACTGTCCACTACACCGGATGGCTCCACAACGGGACCAAGTTCGACTCCAGCTACGATCGGGGAGAGCCGGCCATCTTCCCTCTCGCCAATCTGATCCTTGGATGGAGAGAGGGGATTCCGGGCATGCGGGTGGGAGGGAAGCGAAAGCTGGTGGTGCCCTCCCAGTTGGGATACGGTCCCTCGGGGCAGGGGTCCATTCCGGGGAATGCTACCCTGGTATTCGACATCGAGTTGCTGGGAGTGCAGTAGGGGTTTGACCCTCGGGTCCAAAACGTATGGTCCCCCCTCATCCGGTTTGAGCAGCGGGCCGCCGGTCTCTCCCTCCGGGCGCTGGCCGTCCGCTTCGCTCCCGGAGGCGCCCTCCGGGAAAACCGGCGGCCCGCTCCCCCTCCGACCGGGTAA
Organism: Gemmatimonadota bacterium; assembly: GCA_039592115.1. Lineage (GTDB taxonomy): Bacteria > Gemmatimonadota > Gemmatimonadetes > Longimicrobiales > Gaopeijiaceae > JBDHCH01. Next base: position 59,537 of record JBDHCH010000004.1, read on the forward strand.
CCGCCTTCCGTCTTTCCGGAGCAGGCCGCCAGTGGCGTAGCGAATGGCCAGCCTGCGGAGGGAAGGTCGGTAGGCGGTCGCCCCTTACCCCTTCGGGCTCATCAGGTCCTTCCAGCCCTGCAGGTGCCAGAGTGGCTCGAAATACCAGATTCGGTGGAGCCAGAACGAGTAAGGCATGCCAAGCAAAAACGCCTGCCGGAGGAGGACCATGGCCCGGTCCGGCTGGCCCAGCTGGGCTGCAATGGCAGCCCGCAGGAAATGGGGTTCAT